>NZ_JBFRSX010000036.1:0-144875 GCF_041473835.1 Vibrio sp. 10N.222.55.A1
ATTTAGGCAACAACGCCGCCTGATTGTCATTGGTTCATTCTTACCAGCAATCACCATTAACATGTGGGGAATCTCTGACTCAGTATCAGGGTTAGATTTTTATGGGTTATTCGCCGTATTCTTAATGCTTGCTGGCTCAATTGCTTGTGCAGTAGGTTTGCCAAAGCTTGTTGCAAAAGGCCTTGGTGCGCTTTCTCTAGCCTACTTATATTACCATCTGTTCAAATTATATGGTGAATTAAGAGATATGTATGTTGAGCTAAAACAAATGGCACAGTTCATGGGCAGCAACAATAGTCCATTTGAACAAATTATCGAAATTGCTGCTAGTTCAGTGAGCATTGGCAGCTTTGTTCTAGTCTTAGGGTTTATTTTGCTTAATGTGTTCATTTTCATGCCGTATAAAATACACCCTCGTTTTGAAGCTCTAGATACTATTTTGATGCATTACTCTTCAAAACTCTCTGAACAAGCTAAAGTAAAATCTCAAGAAATAAAGGTTGCAGCAACGAAAAAAGCAGCTTCTGTTCAAGAAAAATCCAAACAGATAAAACAGGAAGCAAAAGCAAAAAGTAAGGCAACTGAAGACAACAAAACAGATAAGTAACTAAGCCTGATTTCAGATCATAAGTGCAACATTCATGGAAAGGTATAGAAGACGACAACTGCTGAAAGTAGTGCGCTCTTCTCACCAAAGAAACAAGCAGTTGTAGCATGAATTATCAGCAATTCCTGAAATAGCTAAAACAACTCAGTGCCATCGCTCTACGATATATCTGGAAGTTATCATTGCCGACCTTCGCCATCAAATAAGCTAACGTTACAAAGTGAAAGGCTCCGTAAAGGAGCCTTTCTTAATTTGAGCTCCCCAACACAATTATTATGCTCTCGCGCTACACGTGCGAGCATAGCTAAAAATACCTAACTTGGTTCAAAGCTTTAGTTTCAAGACTAGAGAATGAATGTTGTTTGAGGTAAGTTGAAACAATCATTCCCAAATTTCATGAATATAACCCAATGCTACTCGAAGGAATCGAAACTCTACTGGTATTGAGTAAAGCAAAGACCATGAGCCGCACAGGCAGTTTGCTTTATATCAGCCAATCAGCGGTCAGCAAACGGATTGCGAATTTAGAAAAGAAGCTAGGTAAAAAGCTCATTGAACCGAGTGGCCGACAGATAAAACTCACGCCAGATGCGATAGCATTAATAGAGAGTATTGGCCCGACATTCAATGAACTTCGCGGGCTTATTTATGAACAGCAAGAGTTGGAAGATACTACTCTCATCACCCTAGACAGCTCTAAGTCTCTGATAGCCGGTTATTTAGGTGAGATGATGGGCCAGTTCATCCAGCAAGATAAGTACATCACCATTACCACCAACCACACGCCGAGAATCATAGAGCGAGTGCAATCTGGTAAGGCGACCTTGGGGTTGTGTGCTGGCTTACTGCCACCGCATCATGGGTTGATGACCTTCCATCTATTTGATGAGCCGTTTTACATAGTGAGTAAGTCACCGCTAACGGAGCTTCCTCCAATGGTCATCACTAACGACATGACCAACCCTGCCAATTCTTATCAACTTTCTGTATTAGAGAAGTTTGGTATCAAACCCTTGATGGAGATGGATGCCTACACCGCAGCGGCTCAACTTGCATTGGGCGGGACTGGGCCAGCGTTAATACCGCTCTCTATCGTAAAAACACTCAATATTGAGCCTCAATATCTGTATAGCTTCACCGAATTAGCAGGCTTGATTCGGCCGATTCATATCTGTGTCAGACCAAATAGTTACCAGTCTCCACGAGTTAAAACACTGATAGAATCCATTGTTGATGCTGTTCCCAAAGCAGTTTAGACGCCATTAGCATCGACATCACGATCACAAGGGGGCGAATCCATTTTTGCCCTTTTATCACCACCACTTTAGCGCCAAGCTGAGCGCCCATAAATCCACCGACCGCCATCACTAATCCCAACTCCCAAATAGGCAAACCAGCCAAAATAAAGAAAATTAAGGCAGCGATATTCGAGGTAAAGTTAAGTACTTTAGTACGCGCCGTAGCATCGACTAACGAGAAGTGACCAATAGCAACAAAGCAGACGGTGAAGATAGAACCTGTTCCTGGGCCAAAAAAGCCATCATAGAAACCCACGCCGCCACCAATACACAGAGCAAACATGGCCTCAGAGATCTTCTGTTTTCCTTCAGACGCTCTAGTTTGGGGTGCCAACAGGAAATAGAGAGAGATAGCGATAAGCAGCAGTGGGATAACACTGGTCAGTAGGCTCGCATCAATGTGCTGGACTAACTCAGCGCCAATTGCAGAGCCAATAAAGGTACAAAAGATAGCAAGGCGCATCTCTTTGATGCTGACGATACCGTTGCGCACGAAATACCAACTCGCGGAGAAGCTGCCAAATGAGCTTTGGAGTTTGTTGGTTGCCAGTGCCTGCGTGGGTGGAACTCCAGCCGCTAGCAATGCAGGTAGAGTCAGTAACCCACCGCCGCCAGCCATTGCATCAATAAAGCCTGCTGCCGTTGCAACAACAAACAAGATAGCCAATATTTCTAGAGTGATTTCCATATACCCAACGCCTTAAAATCCTGTGTAGCGACAAGTTACCACTCACAGCAGACGAGCAATAACGAAACACAAGATTCTAACCTATTCCAAATATTCATCATTAAGCTACCGCGGAATAACAGACATAAAAAAGCCCACTCCGAGGAGTGGGCTTTGAGCATTTATATCCGCATATCAGCGATACACTTTAGGCGATTAAGCTTGAGAAGCTTTAACCTGAGCGTGTAGCTCTTGAACTGAAGTTACTGACGTTTTCGCGTCTGCAGTGTGCGCCATACAAGTCGCGAATGCAGCATTTAGCGTAGTCGTGTAGTTAACTTTCTCAGCAAGTGCACCACGACGAAGAACTTTAGAATCTTCAATCGCTTGACGGCCAGCTGCAGTGTTCACGATGTACGTATACTCGTTGTTCTTGATACGGTCAAGAATGTGAGGACGACCTTCGTGTACCTTGTTTACTAGACGTGGGTTGATGCCCGCTTCGCCAAGGATAACCGCAGTACCGTGAGTTGCGTCTAGCTGGTAACCAAGCTTAGATAGTTTAGATGCTAGGTCAACAACACGCTCTTTGTCGCCTTCGCGAACAGAAAGAAGTGCACGACCGCCTTCTGGGTAGATGTTGCCACAACCCAATTCAGCTTTAGAGTATGCTTCAGCAAACGTTGCACCAACACCCATAACTTCACCAGTAGAGCGCATTTCAGGGCCTAACAGTGGGTCAACACCAGGGAACTTGTTGAATGGAAGTACAACTTCTTTCACTGAGTAGTAAGGTGGGATGATTTCTTTCGTAAAGCCTTGAGACTCTAGAGATTGACCCGCCATTACACGAGCGGCAATCTTAGCGATTGGCGCACCAGTTGCTTTAGATACGAATGGAACCGTACGTGCTGCACGAGGGTTAACCTCGATTAGGTACACTTCATTGTTCTTAACAGCAAACTGCGTGTTCATCAGACCACGAACACCCAACTCGAACGCTAGCTTTTCAACTTGCTCGCGCATTACGTCTTGGATTTCTTGGCTTAGCGTGTATGCAGGAAGAGAACATGCTGAGTCACCAGAGTGAACACCCGCTTGCTCGATGTGCTCCATAATACCGCCGATTACAACGCGCTCACCGTCACAAATCGCATCTACGTCTACTTCAACAGCGTCATCTAGGAAGCTATCAAGTAGTACTGGAGATTCGTTTGATACGCTAACTGCTTCGTTGAAGTAGCGACGTAGGTCTTGCTCGTCGTATACGATTTCCATCGCACGACCACCAAGTACGTAAGAAGGACGTACAACAAGTGGGAAGCCGATTTCACGAGATTTCTCTACCGCTTGCTCCATTGTTGTTACTGTCGCGTTTTCTGGTTGAAGTAGGCCTAGACGGTCTACAGCAACTTGGAAACGCTCACGGTCTTCTGCACGGTCGATTGCGTCTGGGCTAGTACCGATGATTGGTACGCCAGCAGCTTCAAGAGCACGTGCCAGTTTAAGTGGCGTTTGACCACCGTACTGAACGATAACGCCTTTTGGCTTCTCAACACGAGCGATTGCTAGTACGTCTTCCAGAGTTACTGGTTCGAAGTACAGACGGTCAGACGTATCGTAGTCTGTAGAAACTGTCTCAGGGTTACAGTTAACCATGATAGTTTCGTAGCCATCTTCACGTAGCGCTAGTGATGCGTGTACACAACAGTAGTCAAATTCAATGCCTTGGCCGATACGGTTTGGACCGCCGCCTAGAATCATGATTTTTTCTTTGTCTGTTGGGTTTGCTTCACACTCGTCATCGTAAGATGAGTACATGTAAGCCGTATCTGAAGAGAACTCAGCTGCACACGTATCTACACGCTTGTATACCGGGTGGATATCGTATTGGTCACGTAGACGACGGATTTCGCTTTCCGCTACACCTAGAATCTTAGATAGGCGCGCATCAGCAAAACCTTTACGCTTAAGCTTGTTTAGCTCGTCTTTATTTAGACCAGCAAAGCCTTTCGCTTTAAGTTCTTGCTCTAGCTTAACGATGTCTTCGATTTGAACTAGGAACCAACGGTCGATTTGCGTTAGGTTGAATACACCATCTACCGACATACCAGCACGGAATGCGTCAGCGATGTACCAAATACGCTCTGCGCCAGCTTCTTTAAGTTCGTGACGGATAGTCGTTAGAGCATCTGGTGCGTCTAGGTCTACCATTTCGTCAAAACCAGTCGCGCCAACTTCTAGGCCGCGAAGTGCTTTTTGTAGAGATTCTTGTTGGTTACGGCCGATAGCCATAACTTCACCAACCGACTTCATTTGCGTCGTTAGGCGGTCGTTAGCACCTGCAAACTTCTCGAAGTTAAAACGAGGAATCTTAGTTACTACGTAGTCGATTGTTGGTTCGAATGATGCTGGAGTTGCGCCGCCAGTGATGTCATTCATTAGCTCGTCTAGCGTGAAACCAACAGCCAGTTTCGCTGCAATCTTAGCGATTGGGAAACCTGTTGCTTTAGATGCTAGTGCAGAAGAGCGAGATACACGTGGGTTCATCTCGATGATAACCATACGGCCATCTTTCGGGTTGATACCAAACTGTACGTTTGAACCACCTGTTTCAACACCAATCTCACGCAGTACTGCTAGAGATGCGTTACGCATTAGTTGGTATTCTTTATCTGTCAGCGTTTGAGCTGGAGCCACAGTGATTGAGTCACCTGTGTGAATACCCATTGGGTCGAAGTTTTCAATCGCACATACGATGATGCAGTTGTCGTTTTTGTCACGAACCACTTCCATCTCGTACTCTTTCCAACCGATAAGTGATTCATCGATAAGAAGTTCATTAGTTGGAGATAGATCCAAACCACGACGACAGATTTCTTCAAATTCTTCTTTGTTGTAAGCGATACCGCCACCAGTACCACCCATCGTGAACGATGGACGAATGATACAAGGGAAGCCAACCATGTCTAAAACTTTGTAAGCTTCTTCCATCGTTTTCGCTGTATCAGCAGTTGGACACTCAAGGCCAATTGCTTTCATTGCTTTATCGAAGCGTGAACGGTCTTCTGCTTTATCGATAGCGTCAGCCGTTGCACCAATCATTTCAACACCGAACTCTTCAAGAACGCCGTGCTTTTCTAGGTCTAGAGCACAGTTCAATGCAGTTTGGCCACCCATAGTAGGTAGAACTGCATCAGGCTTCTCTTTAGCGATGATGTTACGCACAACTTCCCATTGGATAGGCTCGATGTAAGTTGCATCTGCCATATCTGGGTCAGTCATGATTGTCGCTGGGTTCGAGTTCACAAGAATAACTCGGTAACCTTCTTCGCGAAGCGCTTTACAAGCTTGAGCACCAGAGTAATCGAACTCACATGCTTGGCCGATAACGATCGGGCCAGCACCTAGAATAAGAATACTTTTAATGTCAGTACGTTTTGGCATTGTCTACTACTCCGAATTACGCTGTGTGCTGTTTGATTAGTTCAATAAAGTGGTCGAATAACGGCGCTGCGTCTTCTGGACCTGGGCTCGCTTCAGGGTGACCTTGGAAGCTGAATGCTGGTTTGTCTGTACGGTGAATACCTTGTAGAGAACCATCAAATAGTGATTTGTGCGTTGCACGTAGTGTCTCTGGAAGGGTTTCTTCGTCAGCAGCAAAGCCGTGGTTTTGCGAAGTAATCATCACAACATCACGATCTAAATCTTTAACCGGGTGGTTTGCGCCGTGGTGACCAAACTTCATCTTCACTGTCTTAGCGCCTGACGCAAGAGCAAGAATCTGGTGACCTAGACAGATACCGAAGATTGGTAAGCCTTTTTCTAGGAACACTTTTGTCGCTTCAATTGCGTAAGTACATGGTTCTGGGTCACCAGGGCCATTTGAAAGGAAAACACCGTCTGGGTTCAGAGCAAGTACTTCTTCAGCTGAAGTCTCAGCAGGAACAACCGTTAGGCGGCAGCCGCGGTCAACAAGCATTCGTAGGATGTTTCGTTTTGCACCGAAGTCATAAGCAACAACGTGGTATGGCAATTCTGAGTCTGCTTTCGCTTCAGGAAGTCCACCCGTAAGCGTCCACGAACCTTGTTTCCATTGATACGCTTCTTTTGTTGTAACTTCTTTCGCAAGGTCCATACCTTTCAGGCCAGGGAATTCTTTTGCTTTAGCTAGAGCCAAAGCTTCGTCTAGGTTTCCGTCGTTTACTGAAGAGCCAGCTACAATACAACCGTTCTGTGCGCCTTTTTCACGAAGAATACGCGTCAACTTACGAGTATCAATATCAGCGATACCAACAACGTTTTGCGACTTAAGGTAATCAGAAAGGGATTGTTCATTACGGAAGTTAGAAGCGATTAGAGGGAGATCGCGAATCACAAGGCCTTGAGCGTGGATTGAAGAAGATTCTTCGTCTTCGGAATTGGTTCCGGTATTGCCAATGTGAGGGTAAGTAAGGGTAACGATTTGTTGAGAATAGGAAGGATCAGTGAGGATTTCTTGGTACCCCGTCATCGAGGTATTAAAAACGACTTCACCAACTGCAGAACCTACAGCGCCAATGGCTTCACCGTGAAATACTGTCCCATCTTCTAGGACGAGTAGTGCTGACTTCTTCAAGACAACCTCCAGAAATAAAAATGCATTAAAATTGATTTAATTTGCAAATCTACCTTCCTGCAACACCAAAAACTGCGTGTTTATGGAAATTAGACAAATTGGCGGTATTTTAGTGATCTGCGTGATACGTGTCAACATTTAACTCAAAAGAAATTAAACATTTGTAAGGACTAATTCAATTTACCCCCTCAAAGCTCCAAAAGTTCAACTTTCATGCGCATTTAGCTCGAATATTACGATTTTCTAATTTTCACTCCTCATTTTAGCCAACCATAGAGTGATAAAAATATCAGCAACAAAACGCAATCGATAAATACCAAGAGAAAACATGACAATTTAAAGATCTAAAACAAAAAACACACTAAAGACCACATAAACAGCATAGAAATGGAGTCAAAAAGGCGATAAGAAGAAAGTAGAAGGAAGATCGGAGAAGTGAGATTACTAAGGAAAATGCACCAAATAAAGAAAGCGCCGGCAATTGCCAGCGCATAAATATCTATCTATAGGTCATTCAAACCAAGCACATCCGTCATGGTATAAAAGCCTGCTGGTTTATCATTTAACCAAACCGCGGCCTTGATTGCGCCATTAGCAAAGGTCATTCGATCAGTGGCTTTATGGGTAATTTCCACTCGTTCACCGATATCAGCAAACATAGCGGTGTGTTCACCAATAATGTCACCGGCACGAATCGTCGCGAAACCAATCTCATCTTTAGTGCGCTCGCCAGTAATACCCTCGCGTGACCATACAGCTACATCGTTCAGCTCATTGCCCATAGCACCCGCAATAGCTTCGCCCATACCAATCGCAGTACCTGACGGTGCATCGACTTTATGACGGTGATGAGCCTCAACGATCTCGACATCACAGTAATCGCCCATCACTTTAGCGGCCTTCTCTAGCAGCTTAAAGACCAGGTTCACACCAACGCTGTAGTTAGGTGCCATTACGATAGCCATCTCTTTTGAAGCAGCATCAATCACCTGCTTCTCTTCTTCAGAGAAGCCCGTTGTACCGATGATCAGTTTTTTACCGTGACGTTTACAAAGTTCAATATTCGCTAATGTGCTAACAGGGGCAGTAAAATCGACAATCACATCAAACTCTTCGATGGCTTTAGACAAATCATCGACTAAAGCAACATCAAAACGACCTTCACCGCATAACTCGCCGACATCTACGCCGACCAAAGATGACTCTGGACGCTCTGAACCAGCTCCAACACTTGCTTCTGAATTATGATGAGCGGCTTTCACCAAGTTGCGGCCCATGCGGCCCGCTGCTCCTGCAATTGCAATTCTTACCACTGCGAATATCTCCATTGTTTTGGTTACCGTTGCCACTTATCTCTTGCAGCAACGTTCAATCGATTAATCTCTTTAAACTAACAACAATCTCAAACTCAGGCTAGCAATTACGAAAACTCTTTTATTACTCGCTCTAAAATTGGCACATTTGCCTCTGGGAAGGCGTATTGATTCAATGATTCAAGGCTTACCCATTCACCTTGCTGACCTTCTTTACCATAAGGCTGCTCTTCAAAATCAGTCACGAGAATGAAATCGAACTTAAGTGACTTATCCGTGTAATCAAATTCAAGATGCTCAAACAGAGACTGCTCGGTCACCTTGATACCGACCTCTTCATCAAGCTCGCGAGTCATCGCTTGCTCAATAGTTTCGCCCTCTTCAACCTTGCCACCTGGAAATTCCCAGAAGCCACCTTTGTGCTTGTCATCTGGACGCTTAGTGATAAAGACCTGTGACTTATCTTGATTGAAGATAATACCCGCTACGATATGGATTCTTTTCATTGATGGTGTTCCTTAATAAAACGCTGAACTCACATAGTCCCTAAATACGTCATCCTCAAGAAAGAGGAACGACTGAGTTGGGGATCTAAAACTACGCGAGCCTAACTAAACAAGATTCCCTACTACGCTCACTCCTCGCCATAGGGAATGACAACTTCCTTGCGTAACAAAGTAAGCCATGAAATTTACATACAAAAAGAGCCGCCTAAGCGACTCTTTATATTCTATTTGTCAGTTTTATGAAGCTAAGTTGTAGTGTATGAGAGCAAGGCGGTGGCACGGAGCTTACGACTTTAAGTGAGTACCACCAACGCAGCTATCATGCGCTACAGCAACGATTCATTAAACTTACGCGATTTTACCGTGACACTGCTTGTACTTCTTACCGCTACCACATGGGCATGCCTCGTTACGGCCCACTTTACGCTCGTCACGCACTACCGTTTGTGGAGATGCCGCTTCAGCTTCATCGTCAGCTAGCTGGTTTTCAGCTGTTGCATGTTGCGCTTGTGCACGACGCGCCGCTTCTTCAGCTTGAGCTTGACGTTGAGCTTCCATCTTTTCAACTTCTTCTTGTTGCTGAACACGCACTTTAGAAAGGATGGTAACAACGTCTGTTTTCAGTACATCTAGTAGGCCTTCAAACAGTTCAAACGACTCGCGCTTGTACTCTTGTTTCGGGTTCTTCTGAGCATAACCACGTAAGTGGATACCTTGACGAAGGTGATCCATCGCAGCCAAGTGCTCTTTCCAAAGGCCGTCTAGCGTTTGTAGCATCACAGATTTCTCGAAGTTACGCAGTACTTGAGCACCAACCACTTCTTCTTTCTGTTTGTACGAATCAACCGCCATAGCAAGAATACGCTCACGCAATGCTTCTTCATAAAGCTTGTCGTCTTCGTCTAACCAACCTTGAATATCAAAGTCTAGATCGAAGTCATTCTTCAGACGATCTTGCAGACCCGCGATATCCCACATATCTTCAAGAGACTGAGGTGCGATGTATTCATCAATCACTGATGCCAATACATCTTCACGGTTGTGTTCGATCATCTCGCTGATATCGTCAGAGCTCATCAGTTCATCACGAAGCTCATAAACCACTTTACGTTGGTCATTGGCTACATCATCGTACTCAAGAAGCTGCTTACGAATATCGAAGTTACGACCTTCAACTTTACGTTGTGCTTTTTCAATTGAGCGAGAAAGCATCTTAGATTCGATCGCTTCGCCTTCGTCCATACCACTTTGGATAAGACCAGCCATACGATCCGATGTGAAGATACGTAGCAGAGAATCTTCCATTGATAGGTAGAAACGAGAAGAACCCGCATCACCTTGACGACCAGAACGACCACGTAGCTGGTTGTCGATACGGCGAGATTCATGACGCTCAGTACCAATGATGTGCAGACCACCTGACTCAAGCACTTTATCGTGGATTACTCTCCAGTCAGCTTTGATCTTCTCGATCTGCTCTTTGGTTGGATTCTCTAGCTTCTCAACTTGTGCCTGCCAGCTACCACCTAATACGATATCGGTACCACGACCAGCCATGTTAGTTGCGATAGTTACCGCACTCGGCATACCAGCTTGTGCAACGATCTCTGCTTCCATTTCGTGGAATTTAGCATTTAGAACGCTGTGCTTAATTTTTGCTTTTTTCAGTGCGTTAGACAGTAGTTCAGACTTCTCGATAGAAACCGTACCAACCAATGATGGCTGACCAGCAGCTACACGGTCTTTGATGTCTTCAATGATCGCATTGAACTTGTCTTCTTCGGTACGATAAACCACATCTGGCATATCGTTACGAACCATAGGCTTGTTGGTTGGGATAACCACTGTTTCTAGGCCGTAGATAGACTGAAATTCGAAAGCTTCTGTATCGGCTGTACCTGTCATACCTGACAGTTTTTCGTATAGACGGAAGAAGTTCTGGAATGTAATCGATGCTAGCGTCTGGTTTTCATTCTGAATCTTCACACCTTCTTTAGCTTCAACAGCTTGGTGTAAACCTTCAGACCAACGACGACCTGGCATAGTACGACCAGTATGTTCATCAACGATAACCACTTCGCCTTCTTCAGTAACGATGTAGTCGACGTCTTTCTCAAACAGTACGTGTGCACGCAGCGCTGCATTAACATGGTGCAATAGGCTGATATTAGTTGGAGAGTAAAGCGTGTCACCCTCTTCCATCAGGCCGTTTTTGACCATTAGCTCTTCTACAAATTCTTGACCGTTTTCAGTCAGGTGAACCTGTTTCGATTTCTCGTCCATGGTGTAGTGACCTTCACCACGGTACTCTTCAGAATCTTCTTTATCTTGGCGCTCAAGGTTAGGGATCAACGTGTTAATACGCGTGTAAAGATCTGAACTATCTTCAGCTGGGCCAGAGATAATAAGTGGAGTACGAGCTTCATCGATTAAGATTGAGTCAACCTCATCGACAACAGCAAAGAAGCGCTCACGTTGAACACGATCTTCAGCACGGAAAGCCATGTTGTCACGTAGGTAATCGAAGCCAAACTCGTTGTTTGTACCGTATAGGATATCCGCTTGGTACGCTTCTTTCTTCTCTGGTGGAGCCATGTTTGGCACGTTTACGCCAACAGTCATACCAAGGAATTCAAATAATGGGCGGTTTGTTTCCGCATCACGCTTCGCTAGGTAGTCGTTCACCGTTACTACGTGAACACCTTTGCTAGGTAGGGCGTTAAGATAAGCTGGTAGGGTTGCTGTAAGAGTCTTACCTTCACCAGTACGCATTTCTGCAATTTGGCCAGCATTTAGAACCATGCCACCAATCATTTGCACGTCAAAGTGACGCATGCCGTAAACACGCTTAGACGCTTCACGTACCGTAGCAAATGCTTCAGGTAGAAGTTGGTCTAGCGATTCACCTTTATCTAAGCGCTCACGAAATTCAACCGTTTTTGCTTTTAGTTCTTCGTCTGAAAGTGCTTCAAACGTTGGTTCGAAGTTATTAATTTCTTTTACAATTTTTCTAAGGCGGCGCAGTGTTCTGTCATTGCGACTGCCAATTACCTTTGTCAGCAGCTTAGTAATCATGTGCTTGGAATCTCTTCGTTCTCAGATCGTCCGCGATCTATTTTAAATGCCGTCAGTGTCTCTACTAGCTATGAACTAGTCTTCAGTTACTAACCAAGGATACTGAGATAAATCTAGTATCTTTGATATTGTACTTGAGAGTAGAGTTTTCAAGGCTTGAGTTAAAATTAATGCCCTTTAGTGTAAGTAATTTTCACACCAACAACCATTTATAACCCCATTTGTTTGATGTGCTTGGAACTTTTCTTTCTAATTGCTGATGGATTAGCCAGACTGCAGCTCATTGGGAGACAACTTTCGGATGTTGACGACACTGTATCTGGAAAATAGATACAAAAAAACCAGGTCAATGACCTGGTTTTCGAAATCTTATATTGCTGTAAACAACAATTACGCTAGAACCATTCCTGGTTCAGCAAATGCAACAGGAGAGCCTACTTCTTCTTCGAATGTTGCCCATTCCCAAGCTTCTGCGTCAGCAAGTACTGCACGTAGTAGTTGGTTGTTTAGGCCGTGACCTGATTTGTATGCACGAAACTCACCAATAATAGCGTGTCCACACATGTACAAGTCACCAATCGCATCTAGTACTTTATGAGTTACGAACTCATTGTCAAAACGTAGACCCTCTTCATTAAGAATTCGGTATTCGTCAAGTACGATAGCATTATCAAAGCTACCACCAAGTACTAGGTTTTGAGATTGTAGATACTCAATGTCGCGCATGAAGCCGAAAGTACGAGCGCGAGAGATTTCTTTCACAAAACCTTGTGAAGAGAAATCAAACAACAAACGTTGCTCATCAGATTCAATTGCTGGGTGGTTAAAGTCGATCTCAAAGTCCATACGGAAGCCGTTAAATGGAACAAACTCTGCCCACTTATCGCCATCTTCAAAACGGATAGGCTTTTTGATACGAATAAAACGCTTCGCTGCATTCAGTGTTTCTACACCCGCTTGCTGTAGCAAGTATACGAATGGGCTTGCGCTACCATCCATAATTGGGATTTCAGGAGCATCTACTTCAACAATAATGTTGTCGATGCCCATACCCGCTAAAGCTGCGTTAAGGTGTTCCACTGTAGAGATACGTACGCCTTCGTCATTAACAAGAGCTGTACATAGCATAGTGTCACGAACTGACGCTGGATCAGCTGGGAAATCTACAGGTGGATTTACATCTGTACGACGATAAACAATACCTGTATTTGCAGCTGCCGGGCGAAGAGTAAGTGTGACTTTACGACCAGAGTGGAGACCCACACCAGTTGTTTTCACAATTTCTTTCAGAGTACGTTGTCTGATCATCTGCTTGCCTCGTTATCAGTGCTACAAATCACGGTCAGTATTTACCGACCGCGAATTTTACCATTAATTCGACGATAGTCAAATTTTGGGTATTTGTTAATCAGCCTGACGTCGTAAGAATGCTGGAATATCTAAGTATCCACTCTCTTTCTCAGCCTTAGGTGCTGCACTTTGGCTAGCGCCTGTACCTGAAGAAACAGGTGACGTTGTTGGTTGCGGCTTAACTTGAGGTTTAACCTCAGTTTTTTCTTGCAATGGTTGTGCCACTTTCTCTTCCACTTTTGGTGCAGTTTGAGCCGCTACCTGTGGTTGAGGAGTTGGTGCAACCTTAGCTTTACCACCAGCAACTAATGTAATGTCTGGTTTTTTCTCTGTGCCGATACCTGTTGCAACAACAGTTACGCGGATTTCATCTGTCATATCAGGGTCTAGAGAAGTACCAATCACAACTGTTGCATTATCAGATGCGAATGCCTTAACTGTATTACCTACTGTTTCGAACTCATCTAGACGCATATCTAGGCCTGCAGTGATGTTCACAAGAACGCCACGCGCGCCAGCTAGGTCGATGTCTTCTAGTAGTGGGCTAGAAATTGCTGTTTCAGCAGCTTCTTCAGCACGGTCTTCACCTTTTGCGATACCGCTACCCATCATTGCATGACCCATCTCAGACATTACGGTGCGAACATCCGCGAAATCGACGTTAATCATACCAGGGCGAGTAATTAGCTCAGCGATACCTTGTACAGCGTTTTTAAGTACATCATTTGCACTTGCGAAAGCTTCTAGCAGAGTTACGCCGCGGCCAAGTACTTTAAGTAGCTTTTCATTTGGAATCGTAATTAATGAATCCACATGTTTAGAAAGCTCTTCAATACCTTGCTCAGCAAACGCTAAACGCTTTTTGCCTTCAAAGCTAAATGGCTTAGTTACAACAGCAACCGTCAGCACACCCAACTCTTTCGCAACTTCAGCAATAACTGGAGCAGCACCTGTACCAGTACCACCGCCCATACCAGCTGCGATAAATACCATATCGGCGCCAGTTAGAACTTCTTTAATTCTTTCTCGATCTTCGAGAGCTGCATCACGGCCTACTTGTGGGTTTGCACCAGCGCCCAAACCTTTAGTGATATCACCACCAATTTGGATCACGCTGCTCACGCTTGTTTTACGAAGTGCTTGTGCATCAGTGTTAACACTGATGAATTCTACGCCTTCGATTGATTCACGTACCATGTGCTCAACAGCGTTACCGCCACCGCCACCAACTCCAACGACTTTAATTACTGCATCGTCAGACATTTCCATCATCGGTTCAAACATGTGTTATCTCCGTTTTTTCCTGCAACTCAGGTTAAAACTCTTTTTGTATCCAATTACGCAATTTGCCAAATAAACCAGACATAGAAGGTGCTGAACGCTTAGGTTCGCTGTAATCACCTTCATCACTGATCTGACAATCTCTTGCGTAATGAAGTAAACCAACCGCCGTAGAATGATACGGCTCTTTAACATAGTCAGTTAAGCCACTAACTTCTAACGGCTTACCAACTCGAACTTGATTGCGGAAAACACGTTCCGCACACTCTACCAATCCGTCAATTTGTGCCGCTCCACCAGTAAGAACGACGCCAGCTGCAAGGTGGTGTTTAATACCTTCATCTCGTAGCTGTAATTGAACCGTATCAATAGTTTGGTTAACGAGACCCATAAGTTCAGTGTAACGTGGTTCAATCACTTCCGACAAAGTTTGTCGTTGCAAACTTCTCGATGGGCGACCACCAACACTTGGGACGTTAACAGAGTCATCCTTGCTTACGAGTTCACTCAGAGCGCAACCATGGTTTACTTTTATCTCTTCAGCATCGCTCACTGGCGTGCCGAAAGCGAAGGCAATATCACTGGTTACTGCATTTCCTGCGTAGGAAAAGACTTCTGTGTGTCGAAGTGCGCCGCCAGTCCAAATGGAAATATCCATTGTACCCGCACCGATATCGACAACACATACTCCAAGCTCTCTCTCGTCTTCAGTAATTACCGCATTGCTTGAGGCAAGTCCTGAAAACACGATTTGTTCTACTGTGAGACCACATCGTTCAACAGCTTTAATAATGTTTCTCGCCATGTCGCTATGGCAAGAAATTAGGTGAACACTGACTTCCATTCGAACACCAGATAAGCCAAGTGGGTTCTTAATCCCTTCTTGATAATCAATGGTAAATTCTTGTGGGATCACGTGCAGAATTCTCTGCTCATCACCTATTTTAATTGATTTCGCGGTATGGATCGCTCGATCCATATCGTCTTGAGACACCTCTTCATCAGAGATAGTGCCCATGCCTTTTTCAATTCGGCTTGCGATATGTTTACCCGATAGCGAGATAAATACATTGCTGATTTGGCATTCCGCCATCAACTCTGCTTGATCAATAGCTCGCTGAACCGACTTAACTACCGACTCTAGGTCGTTTACACCACCTTTATCCATACCTCTGGATGGGCTTTGCCCAGAACCAATGATATTGATTTGACCATCAGGCAATATTTCACCAACCAGAGCTGATATGGTCGCAGTGCCTATATCAAGACCAACGATTATGTTGTCATCTGCGGTCTTAGTCATCTGTGCTCTCTTCTAACTCTTGCTCTGGAAACCAGCCTACAGCGGCTCCCGTATCATACCTGAGGTCGATGTAGCTCACTTGATTCGCTTTACTACCAAGTTCGTTGTAAAGCGAAATGAAGCGTTCAACACGCTCATCTAAAGAATCTTTACCTAGTTCTAAACGGATACCGTTATCTAGGATTATTTGCCAAGCGCGACGCTCATTGAGAACGAGAGAGGTAACGGTTAACCCTAGACTGTTAATCAAAGGGGTTATCTGTCGCCACTTTTCTATCACTTCTTGGCTGGTGCCGTCTGGGCCGTAAAGCTTAACTCTATCGCCCTTCAACAGGCCGATATCACCATTAAACACCTGACCATCGTCATTCAGCAGCATGTTACCGTTCCAGATTGCTGCCGCATGGTACTCAGTCAAAAATACTTTTATTGTGTCTGGCCACTGCTTACGAATGGAGACCACTGAAACCCAAGGTAACGCTTCTAAACTGTCTTGCAACACACCGATGTCTTGCGACATGAAGGTTCCAATGTGCTCTAGCTCGCTAAAGGCATGTTGAACATCACCAGCGGTTACGTAAGTTAAGTCGCCTTGAAGTACTATTTTGGAGAGAGGCAATCGCTGATCGTCCCACATCCAAGTTAGTGTGGTATAGAAAAGAAACCCAATGAATAGCAATACCATGACAAAAAAAGACCCGCCTAAGGCGTGTTTCTTGAGCGACGGTAAACTGAATAGGTGGCGGTTTTCGCTAAAAGTACTTTCTACCAAAGCCCGCATTCCCTGTCGTTGGTTCGCAATTCTATTCCCTATCTTCGTAATAGAGGTAAAAGCACTTACTTTAACCTATGAATTATACTGAGCAAAATCAAACTATCAAACGTTGATAATAAGATTTTTGGTCAATTTTAGGTCAATCGCAAGAAGTGAGCGATTGACCACAGTCTGTAGACAGTATTCTGTTACGCGTTCTGCATTTTATTAATGTCTAACTGTAACGATTCCAACTGCTTCGCTACTCGACCAACATCGCCTGCACCCTGCGTTAAAACAAGGTCACCGCCTTGAATTACGTTGGCTAAAGCCGATGGCAGTGCGTTGATATCGGCAACAAAGATTGGGTCTATCTTACCACGCCCACGAATAGTTCGACTTAATGAACGTCCGTCAGCCCCTGCAATCGGTTTCTCACCTGCAGAATAAACATCTAACAGAATTAGGACATCAACCTGCTCAAGAACGTTCGCGAAATCATCATACAGATCGCGAGTACGGCTATAACGGTGCGGTTGGAAGATCATAACAAGACGTTTATCAGTCCAGCCACTACGAGCAGCTTGAATCGTCACATCAACTTCGGTTGGGTGATGACCGTAATCATCGACCAGCATTGCAACGCCTTTACCTGTTTCATACTCACCTAGGTGATCGAAACGGCGACCCGTGCCTTCCGTTCCCGCCATCGCTTTGAGAATCGCTTCATCGCTGATGTCATCTTCTGTTGCAACAGCAATCGCAGCCGATGCATTCAATGCGTTGTGGCGACCTGGAATGTTCAACGTGATATCTAAGTTAGCTTTACCTTCACGTACAACCGTAAACTTGCCTTGTTGACCTTCTTGTACGTAGTTTTCAATACGAATATCTGCGTCTTCAGAGAAGCCGTAAGTAATCACTTGGCGGCTCACCTGAGGGATAAGTTCACGTACAACAGGATCATCTACACACATCACAGCCTGGCCGTAGAACGGCAGGTTGTGTAGGAAATCGATAAATGTCTGCTTTAGCGTTTCGAAATCGCCGCCGTAGGTATCCATATGATCCGCTTCAATGTTAGTTACGATACTAACCATAGGTTGCAGATGTAAAAATGAAGCATCACTCTCATCGGCTTCAGCGATAAGAATACGGCTTGAACCTAAACGTGCGTTAGTGCCAGCACTTTTAACCAAACCACCGTTTACGAAGGTTGGATCTAGGCCGGCTTCCGAGTAAATCTGTGTCACTAGCGCAGTCGTGGTTGTTTTACCGTGCGTACCTGCCACAGCAATACCGTGACGAAAACGCATCAGCTCAGCCAGCATTTCTGCACGACGAACGATCGGTGTGCGCGCTTCACGAGCTGCAATAATTTCTGGGTTTTCTTCGTTGATAGCGGTTGAAACAACCACCACACTTGCGTCGGCAACGTTACTCGCTTGGTGACCGATATAAACGGTCGCACCCTTGCTAACTAAACGATCAGTCACTGGGTTTTGAGCAATATCAGAACCCGTGATCTGGTAGCCTTCATTTAGCAAGACTTCAGCAATCCCGCTCATTCCGGCACCACCAATACCAATGAAGTGGATAGATTTAACACGGCGCATCTCTGGCACCATTGCACGGATTTGCGCTAAGTCTTGGGTATGTTCAATCGTCATCAATTCAATCTCATTATTTTGCTAAAGCTTTAATCGCTTCAGCGACGGTCACATCAGCATCAAGCTTGGCGGCTTGACGAGCTTTTGTTGCCATCATTTTTAATTCATTTCTATCAAGCTGCGTGATAGTGTTCGCTAGCTTATCAGCCGTTAGTTGAGGCTGTTCAATCATTAACGCTGCGCCACATTCAACTAAATGGTCGGCATTCAACGCTTGTTGTCTGTCTTTGTGCATAAACGGAACGAAGATAGAACCGACACCTGCCGCAGACACTTCTGATACGGTTAATGCACCTGAGCGACACACTAATAGATCTGCCCACTCATAAGCTTGCGCCACATCATCAATAAATTCAGTCACTTGAACATTACCAACAGAATGTGATTTGTATTGCTCAATAACTTGTTGTTGATTGTTCTTACCCGCTTGGTGCATCACAGTGAAGCCTTCACCAAGCTGCGCCATCGTTACTGGCAAGGTATCGTTTAGGATTTTTGCGCCCTGACTGCCGCCCATAACCAAGATGCGGATGTCACCATCACGCTCAGCCATGCGTTGCTCGGGTTCAGCTAAGGCAACCACATCTTCGCGTACTGGGTTACCCACCACTTCTGCGGTAGGGAAAGCACCAGGGAAAGCTTGGAAAACCTTTTTAGCAATCTTAGACAGCCATTGGTTGGTTAAACCTGCCACTGCATTTTGTTCATGCAGAACCACTGGAATGCCAGACAACCATGCCGCGATACCACCCGGGCCACTCACGTAACCACCCATGCCAAGTACCACATCAGGCTGCCATGCTTTAATGTGTTGTCTTGCTTGAAGTATGGCATTAATAATCTGGAACGGCGCTTTAATTAACTTGCTAATGCCTTGACCACGCAGGCCTTTCACTTTGATGAAGTCGATTTCAATGCCATGCTTTGGCACTAAATCCGCTTCCATTCTGTCTGCTGTGCCTAACCAGCGAATTTCCCAACCTTGTTGCTGAAGCTTTTTCGCTACTGCTAACCCTGGGAAAACGTGACCGCCAGTACCACCAGCCATCACTAAAAGTTTTTTGTTTTGTTTCATCACGTTAGATTCTTATTCTACTAATTCGTTTTGACTATCAGCTTGTTCTTTTTGTTGCATTCGGCATTCGTGGTCAATGCGCAGCAGCATTGATACCGCCACAGACATAACAATTAAACTCGAACCACCATAACTGATTAGCGGTAGGGTTAGACCTTTGGTCGGAACGATGCCAGATGCAGCACCTACGTTAACAAGCGTCTGAAACGCAAACCAAATACCAATACCAAAAGCCAGATAGCCGCTGAACACTTGATCGTGTTCAAAGGCTTTTTTGCCAATAAAAATGGCTTTAAAAACCAAGCTAAAGATGAGTATCAAGACCAAGGTCACGCCAACAAAACCCAATTCTTCTGCCAACACAGCAAATACAAAATCGGTGTGCGCTTCGGGTAAGTATTCGAGTTTCTGAATTGAGTTACCGAGCCCTTGCCCCATCCAATCACCACGGCCAAACGCCATCAATGACTGAGTTAACTGGTAACCACTGCCGAACGGGTCGTTCCAAGGTTCCCAGAATGAGGTAACACGTCGAACACGATAAGGTTCTATAACAATCAAACCAACGACCGCGGCAATACCTGCCACCATCAAGGCGATAAACTGTGAAAGCTTGGCACCAGCAATGAATAGCATGCCGAACAGGGTCACTAGCATTACGACCACAGTACCTAAATCGGGCTGGCCTAGCAGCAGCACGGCAAAAGCGCCGAATACCATGATCGGTTTACCAAAACCACCGAAGAAGGTTTTTCTCACTTCATCTTGCTTCCGAACCAAGTAGCCCGCCATAAAGATAAACAGCGATAACTTGGCGACTTCAGCGGGTTGTAAGTTAAATAGCCCTAATGGGATCCAACGCGATGCGCCGTTAACCGACTTACCGACGGCTAATACCACAATCAGCAAGAAGAAGGACAAGCCCAGTAGATACATACTGTATTGAAACCAGCGTTGCATCGGGATTTGCAATATGACGCTAGAGACACCTAACGCCAATACAAGGAAGATGGCATGACGGAACATAAAGTGAAACGGCTGATCGGTTAAACGAGCACTGATGGGGAACGAAGCAGACGTCACCATCACCAAACCTGTCAGCATTAGCCCAAGAGCAATCCACACCAATTGACGATCGTAAAGCGCCTCGGGAGTAGCACGGTTTAGCCACTGCCAGATGGATTGATTAATCTCTTTGACTCTTTGCACTGAATGTTAGTCCTTCAACACGTTAAGCATACTCATGAGCAAGCTCAGTGAACGCATCACCTCTTGCCATGAAATTATTAAATTGATCGAAGCTTGCGCACGCCGGAGACAGCATCACCATATCTCCAGCCACCAGCTGTGGCGAGATAGATTCGATTATCTGCTGCATGGTATCGAACTTTTGTGCCGATGGGTGCAGAGGCATGAATTGATCTGCATCTTCACCGAAACAACACAGCTGAACACGCTCAAGTTGCGCCAATACTGGTTCAAGCTCACTAAAGTCAGCACCTTTACCAACGCCGCCAACCAAAAGATATAACGTACCTTGATACTCCAACCCAGACAGGGCTGCCAATGTGCTGGCTACATTCGTTGCTTTGGAGTCATTAACCCATTTGATTTCGCGCTTGTCAGCCACGACTTGGCAACGATGCGTCAAACCGTTATAGGCCTTCAAAGCATCAAGACTTTTGCTGTAGTCGATACCAACTTGCTTCAATAGTGCAAGTGAGACTAACGCATTCGCCACATTGTGACGTCCAACCAATGTTAAATCTTGGGTAGCAAGGACAGGTTTACCGTTGTCCATTAGCCATTCGGTACCATCAACTGTCGCGACACCAAACTCTTGATCGTCGAGTCCGAATGTTACTAATGACATGTTGTGGTCTGGATACGTCTCTTTGTCGTCGCGGTTAACAATCGCACACTGCGCGTTATTAAAAATTCTTAACTTGGCTTCACGATAATCAGCCATACCCTGATAGCGATCCATATGATCTTCAGACAGATTTAAGAATGCCGCAGCGGCAAGTTTTAAATTCGATGTAGTTTCTAACTGAAAACTTGAAAGTTCAAGGACATATAAATCCGCATCAAGTTCTAGAAGGTCTAGGGCAGGAATGCCAATATTGCCGCCAACGCCAACATTAAGCCCAGCAGCCTTAGCAAGCACACCAGTCAGATCAGTCACGGTACTCTTACCGTTTGAACCAGTAATCGCCACAACAGGCTTATCTACAGCCCAACCAAACAGCTCGATGTCGCCAACGACAGGCGTACCCGCTTGAAGCACATCTTGAATTTCAGGTGTCGCTAAAGCAATGCCTGGGTTAGCAACCACCAGATCAGCCTCAGCTAGCCATTGGCTATTCCAGCTTCCAGAATGCAGCTCAACCGACTCAGGCAAAGATTCCTTTCCTGGTGGTAGCTCTCGCGTATCAATTACCTTTACGCAAGTATGGGGCTGATATTTTACGAGATGTTTAACGACAGAGAGCCCGGTAATACCGAGCCCCACAACCACTACATTTTGAATATTTTGCCAACGTTCCATTTAAACAAGATGCTCTTAATAGTTTTAAAGAGCCCCTATTCAGAGGCTCATACAGGATTAACGAACTTTCAGTGTCGCTAGGCCAACCAGTACTAATACCATTGAGATTATCCAAAAACGCACGATAACACGCGGCTCTGGCCAACCTTTAAGTTCATAGTGGTGGTGAATCGGTGCCATGCGGAAAATACGCTGACCACGCAATTTGTAAGAGCCCACCTGCAGAATCACTGACAGAGTCTCCATTACAAACACACCACCCATGATCACTAGTACCAACTCTTGACGAACGAGTACCGCAATCACACCTAACGCACCACCCAGTGCTAGAGAGCCAACATCGCCCATGAATACTTGTGCTGGGTAAGTGTTAAACCATAGGAAGCCAAGGCCTGCACCAACGATAGCAGTACATACCACCACCAGTTCAGAGGTGTATGGGATGTATGGAATGTGTAGGTATGCTGCAAAGTTAACGTTACCTGTCGCCCAAGCGATAACAGCAAAACCCGCAGCAACCATAACCGTTGGCATAATCGCCAAGCCATCTAGGCCATCAGTTAGGTTTACCGCGTTACTGGTACCCACAATAACAAAGTAAGTTAGAACAATGTACAGTAAACCAAGTTGTGGCATCACATCTTTAAAGAAAGGCACCACTAATTGTGTCGCAGCAGTGTCTTGCCCATGAGCATACAGAGCAAACGCCACAACCAATGCAATAGCCGATTGCCAGAAGTACTTCCAACGCGCAATCAAGCCATCAGTGTTCTTACGAACGACTTTACGATAATCATCAACAAAACCAACTGCACCGTAACCGCCTAGCACGACAAGTACGGCCCAAACGTAAGGGTTTGATAAGTCAGCCCAAAGTAAGACCGTAATGATGATCGCAGCAAGGATCATCACACCACCCATGGTTGGTGTACCACGCTTACTGAAGTGAGATTCTGGGCCGTCATTACGAACAACTTGGCCAATTTGCAGCATTTGCAGACGCTCAATTAAACGAGGTCCCATCCACAGCGACAGACATAAAGCCGTCAAAATGCTCGCGATTGCACGAAACGATAAGTATTCGAACAAACGGAAAAAAGAAAAGTGTGGCTGTAGTAGCTCTGCAAGCCAAATTATCATGAAAAGTTCTCCTTTAAAGCAGCGGCTATTTTACTCATTCCTGCACTATTGGCGCCTTTTACCAACAAGGTATGTGGCGCGTTTTCTGGCAAGCTCAAGTGCTGCTCTATGTGCGCGATCATCGCTTCATGCGTTGCAAAGTGAGTGCCGTTACACACTTCACTAATCACCTTGGTATCATCACCGTAAGTGAGTACATGCTCAAAAGCGAATGGGGCAGCATATTCACCGACTTGACGGTGAAGTGCAAGGCTTTCATCGCCTAATTCAGCCATATTGCCTAAAATCAACCAACGCTGACCTTTGAAGCTCGACAACAATTTAGCTGCAGCCTTCATTGCCGGTACACTGGCGTTGTAACTGTCATCTATCAGCTTGATATTCTGACTTAATTGTTGAACCTCAACTCGGCCTTTAACTGAGATAAGATTCGCTAAACCGCTTTTAATTTCTGCAAGCGTGGCACCGAATTGAATGCTCAGTGCTGCTGCGGCTAATGCGTTGGCTACATTGTGCTGACCAATAATGCCAAGTTCGACATCGATAGCACCTTGCGGGGTCTGCATATCAAAGCAAGCTTCACCCTGCTCGTTGATGCGAATATTCGTCGAAAAGTAATCCGCCGTGTCATCACTTTCAGAAAAGGTCAGTACGTTTTTGTCTGCAAGCACATCTTTCCAGAAGTCACCACCATTGCTCTCTAGGTTAACAATAGCAGTATCACCAGCAGCAAGCCCCTGAAAAATTTCGCCTTTCGCTTGTTTAACACCATCAATTGAGCCAAAGCCCTCTAGATGCGCGGCAGCAACGTTATTCACTAAGGCCACCTGTGGTTTCACAAGCTGCGTGGTATAGGCAATTTCACCAATGTGGTTCGCGCCCAGTTCGATCACGGCATAGTCGTCATTGGGTTCACTGCGCAGCAAGGTTAGTGGTACTCCAATATCATTATTGAAGTTACCCGCTGTAAACAGCACTTTGCCACGTTGTTGTAGAATACTCGCGACCATCTCTTTGACGGTCGTTTTGCCACAGCTTCCTGTTATCGCCATGGTTGGCACGTTACATTGTTTGTGGATCCAAGCACTTAGCTGACCTAAAGCAAGTTTAGTGTCTTCAACAACAACTTGAGTAATATTTAGGTCAAGTTTTCGTTGAACTAATAACGCACTCGCATTGGCCTCAACAGCCTGACCACAAAAATCATGCGCATCAAAACGTTCACCTACGAGAGCAACAAACAGTGCACCTTCTTCAACGGTGCGAGTATCGGTAGAAACCGCATTGATCAAACTATTGCTCGATTTGCCAGCCTCTATCAGCTGACCGTTCACCGCTGAGCAGATCTGCTCGAGTGATACATCAATCATTATGAAATACCTAAAAGTTGTAGTGCTGACTCTCGATCCGAATAGTGGATCGTTTTGTCTTTTAATACTTGGTAATCCTCATGGCCTTTACCAGCCAAAAGAATAATGTCATTGCTGTCTGCCTGTTCAAGCGCGAACTTAACCGCTTGGTAGCGATCGTGTTCAACAAAGGCGACTTCAGGCTCACTTAAACCTGCCAGCATGTCTTTAACAATCAATGCCGGGTCTTCACTGCGAGGGTTGTCATCTGAAATAATAATGTTATCGGCGAACTGCTCTGCGGTAACCGCCATCATTGGGCGCTTGCCTGTATCTCGATCACCACCGCAGCCAAAGATTGCCCATAGCTTTCCAGAGCAATGTACACGTAGTGCTGCCAATGCTTTCTCTAATGCGTCAGGTGTATGCGCGTAGTCGACAACCACTTTCGCTTTGTTTGGTACTTGGAACAGTTCCATACGGCCAATCACAGGTTGCAATTGAGGTGCTGTGTCGATCAAGGTTTGCTTGTCGATGCCTAGTACAAGTAGGGTCGCGAAAGCAACCAATACATTTGATGCGTTGAACTGGCCAATTAAAGGAACAGACAGTTGTCCCTGCCCCCAGCTACCATCAAAAGCGAGTTTGATACCCGTCTCTGCATAAGCAACATCCGATGCCCACACTGACTGCTGGTAGCCCGATAACGGAAGCAATGACACAGCTACTGCATTGGACAGATCAGCCATCCAAGCTTTACCGACTTCATCATCAACATTAATCACAGCGTGCTTACACTTATGCTGAGTAAACAAGCTCTTCTTAGCCAGAGCGTACTCTTGCATCGTGCCGTGGTAATCCAAGTGGTCACGGCTCAAGTTAGTAAATACACCAGCCTCAAAATCCAATGCCTTAACTCGGCCTTGAACCAAACCATGAGACGAGATTTCCATCGCGGTATAAACAGCGTTTTCTTCAGCCAACTCACTCAGCGTACGTTGTATTTCAATCGCACTACCGGTCGTATTCGCCGCCGTTTTAAGGTTGTCTAGAAAACCGTTACCCGTGGTGCCCATTACCGCAGAGCGTTGGCCGACTAAATCTAGCCACTGAGCAATCAATTGGGTGATAGTGGTTTTGCCATTGGTGCCGGTAACACCAATCAGCTTAGTCGCCTGAGACGAGTAAACACGACCGGCCAACTCAGATAACACCAAGTTAAGGTCTTTAATGTAAACAACCGGAACAGCATCCAACCACTCAATCAGACCATGGGCCTTTTCAGCATCAGCTTGTGCGATAACGGCATTGGCTCCCTGTGAGACCGCTTTGTCAATGAAACGACGGCCATCAACAGCATGCCCAACTACAGCAACAAAAATATCGCCGTCTTTGATGGCACGACTATCCAACTCCAACTGTTCAACGGCAATCGCATCCAGCTCAGGTGAACTAAAGTCACCCCAAGGAGAAAGTAAAGATGACAGCGTGAGGCTATTACTCATATTGAATCCTGATTGGCTCTATTCTTGAAACTTGTTTTCATCAGCAGGGACATTCAGAATTTGCAGTGCGCCCTTCATGATTTCAGAAAAAACAGGGGCTGCGACCGAGCCACCATAGTAGAGGTCACCTTGAGGTTCATTGATCATCACAACCAAAGAGACTCTTGGGTCACTCACTGGAGCAACACCTGCGGTATAGGCGAAGTACTCGTCTCCATAACCACCGGAAATCGCTTTTCTAGATGTACCTGTTTTTGCTGCTACTCGGTAACCCGGCACGGCAGCTCTTGTCGCTGTACCGCCCTTTTGGGTTACGCCTTCTAGCATGTTCAAAACCAACTCAGCATTTTCGCGCTTGATGATCTGTTTTGAGAAATCTTGGTCGTTGCTTTTAACGATATGGATAGGTTCGTAAACACCGTGATTCGCTAACGTCGCATAGGCATGAGCCAATTGCAGCGGAGTAATCGCTAGACCATAACCAAAGGATAAGGTAGCGATTTCAAACTTAGACCAGCGTCGACGGTTCGGGAAAATACCCGCGGTCTCACCGACTAGATTCAGCCCAGACATCTCGCCAAGACCAACAGAACTGTACATGCCCAGTAGCGCTTCAAGTGGCATATCCAGTGCTAACTTCGCCACACCGATGTTACTCGACTTCTTAAGGATTAACGCCAAGTCTGCCTTACCAACTTTGGAAGTATCACGTACACGGCTACCACCGATTTGCATGATGCCGTTACCCGTATCAATTACAGTATCAGCATCCGCGGTACCATTTTCGAGAGCGGCAAGAACAACAAACGGCTTAACCGTCGAACCTGGCTCAAAAGCATCGGTGATCACGCGGTTACGCATCTTAAAGCTTTGTAAATCAGCACGATTGTTTGGGTTGTAAGACGGTGCGTTAACCATGGCCAAAACCGCACCCGTTTTTACGTCTAATAAGATGGCAGATCCAGACGTCGCCTTGTGATCGGCTACCGCCTGTTTAATCGCTCGATAAGCGATGGCTTGTAAGCGCTGATCGATGGTCAATTCGAGTGGTTTACCTTCTTCACGCTCTTCTAGTGCAATGTTTTCAACTACTCGCCCGTAACGGTCTTTACGGATTGTACGTTTACCTGCTTCACCCGTGAGCCACTTATCGTAGCTGCGCTCGACACCTTCTAGGCCGTGTCCATCAATTCCGGTCACACCAATAAGATGCGCGCTGACTTCACCGGCTGGGTAATAACGACGTGATTCTGCTTTAAGACCAATACCCACCAGCTTTAAGTCGCGGATGTATTTCGCCATTGCTGGGCTAACTTGTCTTTGCAGGTAAATAAATCGACGGGATTTGTTGCTAGAGATCTTGTCGATCATCGATTGTCGCTCTAAGCCAAGTACATCGGCTAACGCGTACCAACGATCAATTTGGGCCATGCCGTTTTTATCGAAAATCGTTTTAGGATCGGCCCATACCGCTTCAACTGGAACACTCACAGCAAGCGGCTCGCCATTGCGGTCTGAAATAATACCGCGAGCAGAAGGAATGGCCTTAACACGTACTGAGCGAAGGTCGCCCTGACGAATTAAGTTATCTGGTTCAATAATTTGGATGTAAGCCACACGACCAACCAGCGCAGCAAAGGCAAGAAACACGAAAGCAATAACGACGTTGAAACGCCATTTAATAAGAATTGGATCCGAATCCTTTTCGCTCTTCACTCGCTCTTTCGTTGGTTTCTTAACAGCTTTTGCGGGTGCTTTTTCCTTTTTACCGGTCATTTCAGTGTGATCACAACTTCTTTTTCAGAGTCTGGACGTTTCATGTCTAGCTCTCTTTTTGCCGATGCTTGAACGCGACTATGTTCAGCCAGAGCCGTCTCTTCAAGCATTAAATTTCGCCACTCATCATCAAGCTGTTCTCGCTCCACCAACGCCGTGTCTTTTTGCGTGATCGCCTGACGTGACATATGTGTCGTAAGAACGACCCCCATCGCACTCGCGAAGATACAGATAAGAAGCATCAATGGGACCTTGCCCACGGAGATCAAATCAAAAAATATTATCTTGGCTAAGTTCGGTTTGGAGGTCTTCATTGACTATAGCTTTTCTGCGATTCGTAATACTGAGCTACGCGAACGAGTATTCTCATCCACTTCATCTTTAGAAGGCTTGATCGCTTTACCAACAGGCTTAAGATCAGCACTGCCTAGCGCTTTGATCTGCTCTTCTGTTAGTGGCAGGCCATGTGGTACTTGCGGACCTTGGCTCTCTTTACGGATAAAGCGCTTCACCATGCGGTCTTCAAGAGAGTGAAAGCTAATAACAGACAAACGGCCTTCAGGAGCAAGAATGCTTGCTGCGCCTTTCAGGGCTGTATCGATCTCTTCAAGTTCACTGTTGATGTAGATACGGAAGGCTTGGAAAGCACGTGTTGCTGGGTGCTTTTTCTCTTTGAAGCTTTTTGGAGCTACATCCGAGATAAGCTTAGCCAACTGACCAGTGCGCGTTAGAGGTTCGTTCTCTTCATTCTCTTGATAAGCGATGATGCCTTTCGCGATACGACGAGCGTGTTTGTCTTCACCGAACTCACGGATAACCCATGTGATGTCATCAAGATCGGCTTCAACTAACCACTGAGAGACAGGAATACCGGTTGTTGGGTCCATACGCATATCAAGCGGACCGTCTTTCATGAAGCTAAAGCCACGCTCAGCGTCATCTAGCTGTGGTGAAGAAACACCTAGATCCAGTAACACACCATCCACTTGACCGACTAAGTCATAACGCTCCGCATATTCAGCCATACCTGAGAACGGGCCGTGAATAATCGTAAAACGAGGGTCATCAATCTTTTGCGCTTCTGCAATCGCTTGTGGATCGCGGTCAATACTAAAGAGTCGTCCATTCTCGCCCAGTTTAGACAGGATTGTACGGCTGTGACCACCACGGCCAAAAGTACCATCGATGTAGGTACCGTCAGGTTTGATCGCAAGTCCGTCAATAGATTCGTTAAGCAATACTGAAATATGTTTGAATGCTTCTGTCATAGTCTTCTCAGTGAGTGGATTGAGCCATTAGTTCGGCAATAATTTGTTCTATTAACGTTTTAGTGTACTGATTTCACGCCGTATCTCCACCATATTGTGTATAGGCTTTGGGAATTTTTGACCCAAGCTCATATCAGGGTGAAGGATTCTAAGGAAATCTAAATAATTTACGTCAATATAAAGCAAAAAACCCATCACTACCGTTAAGTAATGATGGGTTCTTTATATAGGTGGAGTTGACACATACGCCGGGTTCTGTTCCGCTTGCGCGGCGGTAACCATTCGTCTAGGCCTGCAATCGCTCACAGGCTCAAGCAATCTACCCGCCCCCATACGCGAGCAACGCAATGTGAGGGCCTATTTGATCTTGCTCCGGGTGGAGTTTACCTTGCTACGAACTGTTGCCAGTCGCACGGTGCGCTCTTACCGCACCCTTTCAGCCTTACCTGTGCCCCTTCCGAAGAAATGAGGCCATCGGCGGTCTTCTCTCTGCTGCACTTGTCGTGGGCTCGCGCCCCCCAGACGTTATCTGGCACCCTGCTCTATGGAGCCCGGACGTTCCTCCCCTCTACCAGTCTCCCGAAGGACTTCAACGTCAGTTTCCCGAAGGACCTCAACGTCAGTCTCCCGAAGGACATCAGCAAAGCAGCGATTACCCGTTCAACTCCGAGGGCGGATTGTATAGAGATTAGGGTGCAGTGTCTAGCGAGATCACAAATATGGTGCAAACCTCTAAGCAACTGCGTAAATTTCACACAATTCAAACAAAAAAAGAGGAATGACGGCAATACCATCATTCCTCACAAGCTTTTCAATACAGGTTAGCTACTCTATAAAGAGGTTTCTAGTTGTCTAGATGCTCTAGGCCCCATTTGTATAACGCGTTCTTTTTCAGATTGTAGATTTCTGCCGTCATTGCCGCCGCTTTTTTAAGAGGCAGCTCTTTGGTTAGAATGCCTAGTGTGCGAGTCGCTTCGTCTGGCAATTCTGTGCTCGCTTCTTCACGGTGGCCGTGAATCAGTAACACCATCTCACCGCGTTTACGGTTCGCGTCTTCTTCAATCCACTCAATAAGTTCACCCAGTGGCAGCCCTTGGATGGTTTCGAAGGTTTTAGTTAGCTCACGCGCCAATACAACCTCACGGTCAGGGCCAAGAATCTCAAGCATATCTTGCAAAGAGTCTGAAATACGGTGTGGTGATTCATAGAAGATGCAGGTGCGCTCTGCCTTTGCGATCTCTAAGAACTTGTCTTTACGACCTTTGCTTTTGGGCGGTAAGAAGCCTTCAAAGCTGAAACGATCTGACGGTAAACCAGAAGCACTTAACGCGGTAATCACAGCACAAGCACCAGGAAGTGGCACAACTCTCACACCCGCTTGACGACATTGTGAGACAAGATGGTAACCTGGGTCACTAATTAAAGGAGTACCCGCATCAGAGACTAATGCGATAGACTGACCTTCTAATAACCTTTCGACTAGAACTTGCGCTTTAGTTTGTTCATTATGATCATGTAAAGCGAACGTTCTGGTTGATATATTGAAGTGAGCAAGCAGCTTACCCGTGTGGCGTGTGTCTTCGGCTGCAATAACATCGACACTTGATAAAATTTCAATTGCTCTTTGAGTGATATCTCCCAAATTTCCGATTGGGGTTGGCACAATGTAGAGAGTTGGGCTCTCTGTGAGCAAGGTTTTGTTATCTGTCATTTGTTTACCATCACTTCAACGATTAATATAGATACAAATTTATACGGAATTTAAAGAACTCATGGCAACGATGAACCATAAGAGACTCAGTGTACCACGCTTACTAACTCCAATTGCATTAGCAATTACATTGGCGGCTTGTTCTTCAGGTCCTCAAGCACCAACGAGCGTTGATATTACACTAGATCCAGCGCAATCAACTGAAAGTTACATGATGCAAGCGGATAGTAGCAAAGGAAGTCTACAAAACGACTGGTTAATCATGGCGCTTAAGGCTTCTGTGCAAGCTGGAAAAACCGATCAAGCAACTCTGCTTATTAAACGCTTAGCAAAACAAGAGCTGAGCGAAACGCAACAAGCGGAATGGCAATTAGCTCGCGCTCAACTGTTGGTGAATAACTCGCAGCCTGAACAAGCTTATAGCCAACTGAACTTCCAGCCTTGGTGGAAGCTTCCGAACGAGCAGTGGAAAGATTATCACGAGCTACGCGCGAACATCTCAGAGATGAAGAGTGAGTATTTCGAGGCAAGCCGTGAGTTAGTGCTCTATTCAGAGTACCTAGAGGCTGACGACGAGCTTCAACAGCAAACTGCCGACCGTATTTGGCAAAACCTGAATAGCTACTCTCAATACGAGATTCTAGAACTGAAAACATCACCGACAGAAGATGTGCTTTCAGGTTGGTTACAACTGGCAATCTACATGAAGACGCTGAACTCAAATCTTCCAAACCTGCAGGAAACCTTATCGGATTGGTTAGCCGAGAATCCTCAGCACCCAGCTGCTACTTACACACCTCAGGCGATCACCGACATCTTGGCGCTAGAGATCAGCAAGCCAACCAGCACTGCACTGTTGCTGCCGCTAACGGGTAAATACGGTAAGCAAGCACAACTGGTACGTGATGGCTTCATCTTTGCGATGATGAACGACAAAGAACGCGAAGAAGATGCAACGCTGACAGTAATGGATACCAACGTGCAAAGTGCTGCTGAGATTAAAGCGACACTGGAAGAGAACAACGTTGATTTCATTGTGGGTCCGCTGATCAAGAGCAACATTACTAAGCTTCAGCAAGCGCAGAAAAACCACGAGAATTCGATTCCAGCTTTAGCTCTGAACATTCCAACGCAACTAGAACCTGATACCAATATTTGCTATCTCGCTCTATCGCCTGAACAAGAAGTTGCTCAGGCAGCGAAACACCTATTTGCTCAAGGCTACAAGTATCCGCTTATCCTTGCGCCAAGAGGACGTTTAGGTGAGCGTGTTGAGCAAGCGTTTAAAGAAGAGTGGAAAAAATACAGCAGCAACGATGTGGCTATCAGCTTGTTCTCTGACAAACGCCAACTGCAACGTAATGTGAATCAGGTATTTGGCTTGCAAGAGAGCCAACAACGTATCGCTCAAATGGATGGGTTACTGAACCTAGACCTAGAAACAGAGCCACGCAGCCGTCGTGATATCGATTCTGTCTACATTGTGGCTAAGAACTCAGAGCTAACGCTAATCAAACCCTTCATTGAAGTTGCAATTAACCCTGATGCTAGCCAGCCCGCTCTTTTCTCAAACTCACGCAGCAACAGCGGTGATAAGCAGTATGAAGACCTAACCGGCGTGTTCTACAGCGACATCCCACTATTGGTTGAGAACAAAAACGAGCTTAATAAAGAGCTAAACGACCTATGGCCTGCACACTCAAACGGCCAAAAGCGTCTGCAAGCACTGGGAATGGATGCATACTACCTAATGGATGCACTGCCACAGATGAAAGCCGTACAGGGTTACAGCATTCCAGGTGAAACGGGTGTGCTAACCATCGATAACAACTGTGTGGTTCAACGTGAAATCAGCTGGGCAGAGCATGGGGCTTTTTAGCCGAAAGTTCCTACCCAAACCAACCATCACCCACAAACAAGTGGGTGATAAATACGAGGCCGTGGCAAAATCTTATCTGATTAACCACGGTTTATCGTTAATAGAAGAAAACTTCATAGCAAAATGTGGCGAGATTGATCTTATAATGCGCCATAACAATACGGTTGTGTTTGCTGAGGTAAAATACCGCAAGCAAACCCGCTACGGACATGCCGCTGAAATGGTGACTGCCAAGAAGTCACAGAAACTGCTCAAAACAGCCAATGTTTGGCTTATGCAGCAAGGCTTGTCGGTGCACTCTACAGATTTCAGGTTTGATATTGTTGCCATTGAAGGGCCGAATGACACTATCGACTGGATTCAAAACGCGATTACCCAAGGATAAACATGCTAGACAGCATTAAAGAAAGTTTCACAGAAAGTATTCAAATCCAAATTGCGGCTGCAGAAGCTCTGCCTGACGCAATCACGCATGCCGCTCAAGCAATGGTTGCGACCTTGCTTAACGGAAACAAAATTCTTTGTTGTGGTAATGGTGGTTCGGCGTCGAATGCTCAGCAATTTGTATCGTGCCTACTCAACCGGTTTGAAACAGAGCGCCCTAGCCTTCCAGCAATGGCACTCACAGCAGACAACACCACGCTAACGGCTGTGGCTAACGACTACCACTATGAAGAGATCTTCTCTAAGCAGGTGCGTGCATTCGGTCAAACTGGCGATATTCTGTTGGCTATCTCGACTAGCGGTAACAGCAAGAACATCATCAAGGCAATGGAAGCGGCGGTAACTCGCGACATGACCATCATCGCCTTTACCGGTAAAGATGGTGGTGAGATGGCAGGTTTGCTTGGTGAACACGATGTAGAGATTCGTATCCCGTCACACCGTACAGCGCGCATTCATGAAGTACACATGGTGACACTGCACTGCCTATGTGACCTAATCGATCAAGTACTCTTCCCTGCCCACGAAGAGTGATATACGGAGCATCACAATGAAATCATTAACCTCTATGAGGCTGTTTAAGCTGATTAATGTTTCGCTACTTACACTGTCTCTGTCTGGTTGTGCTGGCATTTTCATTGCTGGTGCTGCAACTACTGCAAACCTAGTCACAGATACGCGAACAACCAAAGAGATTTGGAACGACAACAACATCGAATTTGAAGTTGCAGCGATTACCAATAAACAACCATTCCGTGGCAATGTACGTGTCACCGCAAGCTCATACCGAGGTTCAGTGGTGTTGATGGGGCAAGCAACCACAGATTCAGAACGTCGCGCTTTTGAAAACCAAGCCAAAGAAGTGGCTGGCGTTGAGAGCATCCACAATCAAGTTCGAGTGAAAGAACCTTTGTCTGTAAGTGCTATCAGTAAAGACAGCTGGATTACCACTAAGGTGAAATCAGCTCTGCTTGCGAATGCTGAGCTTAACGGCATCAAAGTAAAAGTGATTACTGAGGATTCTGAAGTATTCCTACTTGGACTCGTGACTAGAGAGCATGCCGATATCGCGACAGAAGTTGCGCGTAACATATCTGGCGTAAAACAGGTTATTCGAGCGTTTGAATACGGTGAAGAAGAGACGGCTGTTAACTAGCCGTAAGCCAGTCAACTAAATGCGATATAGCAGAAAAGAAAAAGCAGCGACGAGTCGCTGCTTTTTTATTTGGTTCGTTATCTAATACCAATCGTAGTAAATAATCTATCATTCTAGCTTGTTAAAAATCTCGATAACTGCGTTAGAATTTTTGATTGTAGAATAACTACTTATCAAAAAATTCCGCCTTGCTCTCAAGCTTTTTTCCTGCGCTATTTCTGATCACTTACTTACTGTGATTGGTATAACTAACGTTATTTGATAACACGAAGGCTTGGGCGACCTTTCGCTGGACGAGGTGGCTCAGGATCTGAGTCTGGCTCTTCAGCATCTACGTCTGCCGTTGCTACGCTCAAAGATGGGCCTTTTTCTGGTTCTTCAAAAGGACTTTCTTCAATCCCTTCTTCAAACGCTTCCATGTAAGCCTCTTCAGGTTCAAACATGGTACCAGCACCATTTTCACGAGCATAAATCGCTTGTACTGCGTAAAGCGGAACGATCACAGAGTGTGGACGACCACTAAAGCGAGCACTAAACGTCACAGCTTCGTTACCCAGTTCAAGTTGTCCAACCGCACGAGGCGCGATGTTCAGAATGATCTGACCATCTTGAACAAACTCTTCTGGAACTCGCACACCCGGTAATGTTGCTTCAACAACAAGGTGTGGAGTTAGTTCGTTATCAACCAGCCACTCATAAAATGCACGAAGCATGTATGGTCGGCGTGGAGTCATATTAGAAATATCCATAAACGCTTAGCGAACGAGTCGCATCTCACGCTCAGCTTCAGTTAGAGAAGCTAGGAATGAATCACGTTCGAATACGCGGTTCATGTAAATCTTAAGCTCTTTAGAACCAGGACCAATTAGTTCGATACCAAGCTCAGGTAAACGCCATAATAGCGGAGCTAGGTAACAATCAATTAGGCTAAACTCTTCGCTCATGAAGTATTCATACTCAGCGAAGATAGGAGCAAGAGTCAGTAGGTCGTTGCGCAGTTTAACGCGAGCTGCTTCAGATTCTTCAGCGTTGCCTTTAACGATCTTCTCTGCAACTGAATACCAGTTACGCTCAATGCGGTACATCATTAGACGGCTGTTACCACGAGCAACCGGGTATACAGGCATCAACGGTGGGTGAGGGAAACGCTCATCTAGGTATTCCATGATGATCTTCGAGTCATATAGAGCAAGCTCACGATCAACAAGAGTAGGTACTGATTTGTACGGGTTCAGTTCAACAAGCTCTGCTGGTAGATTTTTTTCATCAACCAACTCAACTTCAACACTTACGCCTTTTTCAGCAAGAACGATGCGCACCTGATGGCTATACATATCAGAAGCACTTGAGAAAAGAGTCATTACAGAACGTTTATTGGCAGCTACAGCCATGGAGCCCTCCAGTACACTTTAAATAAAAACAATGGAGGCCTAAAGCCTCCATTGAACATTAACATAATTTGGGAATTAGCACGGTATTATAGCACAATTAGTGCACATCACGCCAATACTCTTTCTTCAGTAAAATCACGATGATAGTGAAGATTACTAAGAAGGCCATTACCCACCAACCCATAGCGTGACGCTCAAGTTGAACTGGGTCGCCCGAGTAAACCAAAAAGTTAACAAGGTCACGAACTGCTTCGTCGTATTCACCAGCACTTAATTCGCCAGAGCCGTCAGTCTCAGTGCCAACAACAACCGTCACTTCCTCGCCATCTACCATATGAGTATCGTAGATTGGTGTTGGGATACCTTGCAGTTCTTCAAGAACGTGCGGCATACCAACGCTTGGGAAAACAATGTTGTTCACGCCAAATGGACGAGACGGATCTTCATAGAAAGTACGAAGGTAAGTGTACAGCCAGTCTGCGCCACGAACACGAGCAACCAATGTTAGGTCTGGTGGCGGAGCACCAAACCAACTTGCCGCTTGATCAGAAGGCATAGCATTAACCATCAAGTCACCGATTTTCGCTTCAGGGTCGAAAATCAGATTTTCCTTCATAAGATCAACGGGGATCTCTAAATCATTCGCAACACGTTCATAGCGCTGGTACTGCGTTGAGTGACAAGCGAAACAGTAGTTCATGAACATCTTAGCGCCATTTTGCAATGAAGCTTTGTCTGTTAAATCATTGTTCGCTTTGTCTAATGGTACGTTTGCACCCGCTGCCATCACCAGTGACGGCAACATAGCAAATAAAATTACAATCCACTTTTTCATTTGAATGTCACCCTTTCTGGTAATGGTTTCGTCGCTTCATTTTTACTGTAGAACCACAGTAGAACGAAGAACATGAAGTAACCTAAGCTAAAGATTTGAGCCAGTAGCGTGTATGTTGGCGTTGCTGGAAGCGCACCAAGTACACCAAGCGCAATAAAGCTTATTGTGAATTGGATGATGTTAATCAAATGCAGTTTGCTACGGTAACGGTAAGAACGCACTTTACAACGGTCGAACCATGGTAGTAGGAATAGCACAACAATAGATGCGCCCATTGCTACAACACCTAGCAACTTATCAGGAACAGCACGCAGAATTGCGTAAAACGGCGTGAAGTACCATACCGGAGCGATGTGCTCTGGTGTTTTCAGTGGGTTAGCAGCTTCAAAGTTTGGCGGCTCAAGGAAGAATCCACCCATCTCTGGGTTAAAGAACAGCACATAACAGAAGAAGAATAGGAAACCGGCCACACCAACCATATCTTTCACGGTCCCGTATGGGTGGAAAGGAATAGAGTCAATGATGTCGTATTTCTTAGTGTAATCCTTGTGGAATGGGAACTGCGTTTTGTAGTCGTCGCCCATTGTGCCTTTAGGAAGTTTCGTCTCAATACCGTCTGGGTTGTTCGAACCCACTTCGTGCAGTGCTAGTACGTGAAGTACGATAAGCAGCAGAAGTACAATTGGTAGAGCGATAACGTGCAGTGCGAAGAAACGGTTCAGCGTTGCACCAGAGATGATGTAGTCACCACGGATCCAAAGCGTTAGGTCATCACCGATAACAGGGATCGCACCAAACAGAGAAATGATTACCTGAGCACCCCAGTAAGACATTTGACCCCATGGTAGTAGGTAACCCATGAAAGCCTCAGCCATAAGCACTAAGAAGATCAACATACCGAAGATCCAAAGTAGCTCACGAGGCTTTTGGTAAGAACCATAGATTAGGCCACGGAACATGTGCAGGTAGATAACAACGAAGAATGCCGAAGCACCTGTTGAGTGCATGTAACGTAGTAGCCAACCGTATTCCACATCACGCATGATGTATTCAACAGAAGCAAATGCACCCTCACCTGACGGTACGTAGTTCATTGTTAGCCAAATACCCGTAAGGATTTGGTTAACCAATACCAACATTGCCAAAGAACCGAAAAGGTACCAAAAGTTAAAGTTCTTAGGCATTGGGTATTCAGATAAATGCTTTTTATACGCATTCATCGCGGGTAGACGTTTCTCTACCCAATCAAGCAATCCTTGCATTACGCGTCTCCCTCGTCCACACCGATCATGATCTTAGTGTCACTCAAATACATATGCTTTGGTACAACAAGATTCAATGGAGCTGGTACGCCTTGGAATACTCGACCTGCCATATCAAACTTTGAACCATGACAAGGACAGAAGAAACCAGACTTAACACCCTGAACTTGTTCTGCAAAAGAATCCGGCAGGTAAGTTGGAGAACAACCTAAGTGCGTACAGAAACCAACAGCAACGAAGAATTCCGGCTTAATTGAACGGAACTCGTTCTGTGCGTATTCTGGTTGTTGTTCAGCTTCAGATTGAGGGTCACGAAGTTGACCACCGATCGATTTTAGGTTTTCTAGTACCGACTCAGCACGGCGTACAACCCATACAGGTTTACCTTGCCACTCGACACGAACCATTTGTCCCGGTTCTAACTTACTGACTTCCACTTCCACCGGCGCGCCCGCAGCTTTCGCCTTGGCACTCGGATTCCATGATTTAATAAAAGGCACGGCTACAGCAGCTGCTCCTAAACCACCAACAACGGCTGTTGTTGCGGTTAAGAAACGCCTGCGACCGTTATTTAAAGGCGCGTTGCTCATCCAAACATTCTCCCATTTGCTCCTTGTGGATTGAAATAATTCCGATTAAAGAGCATGGCTAACAAAATATGTATTTAGTTCTATTTATTGACGGCAAATGATAAATAAAACCCTACTTTTTGACAAGATAAAGCTACCTTTTTGTAACAATCATGAGGCAAAGCGCACATTGGGTTACAAAAGCTTTCAAAATATAAGAATTTGGAAATAAAACGAGGAAGGGAAAGCGTTTAGAGGGGGTATAAAAACAAAAAGCCCGGCATATAGCCGAGCTTTGAACCACAATTCCAGTCGTAAAACTGGGGGCGTGTACTTTTTCGTAAAGAAAAATTAACGCTTAGAGAATTGAGGTTTACGACGTGCTTTACGTAGACCAACTTTCTTACGTTCAACGCAACGAGCGTCACGAGTAACGTAGCCAGCTGCACGTAGAGCAGGACGTAGAGTTTCATCGTACTCCATAAGAGCGCGAGTGATACCGTGGCGGATTGCGCCAGCTTGACCAGAAATACCACCACCAGAAACAGTGATGTAAAGGTCAAGTTTCTCAGTTAGTTCAACTAGCTCAAGAGGTTGCTTAACAACCATACGAGAAGTTGGACGACCGAAGTAAACATCAAGGCTACGCTTGTTGATTACGATCTCACCAGAGCCTGGTTTGATGAAAACACGAGCTGCTGAGCTTTTGCGACGACCAGTGCCGTAGTATTGATTCTCTGCCATTTTCATAATCCCCTTAGATGTCTAGTACTTGTGGCTGTTGAGCAACATGGTTGTGCTCAGTACCAGCGTACACTTTAAGCTTACGGTACATCGCGCGGCCTAGAGGACCACGTGGAAGCATACCTTTAACTGCTAGTTCTAGAACCATTTCTGGTTTCTTAGCAATTAGCTTTTCAAAAGTGATAGTTTTAAGACCACCTGGGAACTCTGAGTGACGGTAGTAAACCTTACCCTTAGCTTTGTTACCAGTTACAGCAACTTTCTCAGCGTTAACAACGATGATGTAATCACCAGTGTCTACGTGAGGAGTGTATTCTGCTTTGTGCTTGCCGCGTAGGCGAGAAGCGATTTCACTTGCTAGACGGCCAAGAGTTTTGCCTTCAGCGTCTACAACATACCAGTCGCGTTTTACAGTTTCTGGTTTAGCAACGAAAGTTTTCATGCTAATAATTACCTATTTAAAAAATTTACACTTAAGGAATACTCGCGTATTCCCACTGTCTAAGAGTTACCATTCATCACCCCTTCGAGTGTTGGAAAACTCTTGGCATAACGTGATTTTACTCATCGCTAGAGGCCCGCAGTAACGGTAGGTCGCAGGATTATAGAGAAGAGCGAAGAAAAAATCACCTCTTTTTGAACAAAATCACGATTTTTTTAATTCTATTTCTTATTCGAGATAATCAAAGCTAACTTAAGTGTTCTTTTGCCAAATATTCATGGCTCTGCATTTCAATTAAACGCGACTGACAACGTTTAAATTCAAACTCTAGCTGACCATGGGTGTATAGCTTTTCTAGCTCCACTTCCGCTGAAATAATCAGCTTCACATTGCGCTCGTAGAACTCATCAACTAATGCAATGAAGCGCCTCGCAGCGTCATCTGAAGTCGCGCCCATTTGCAATACATCCGCCAATAGAACTGTGTGATAAACCCGAGACAACTCAATATAGTCGTTCTGGCTACGAGCCGACTGACAAAGCTGAGCAAAGGTACCATGCAGTACGCCATCACTCGCTTCGACTACATCTAATTGACGGTGGTTAACCTCTATCTGCTTAAGCTTCTCTTTATCTTCACCAACGAGCTGAGCGTAATACTTTTCGAGATTAATATTCGCTTGGCTATCTAGCGGGTAATGGTAAATCTCAGCCTGTTCTAAGGTACGTAGACGATAGTCAATACCACTATCGACATTAAGGATATGACAGTTGTCTTGAATGAGCTTGATGGCAGGTAAGAAACGCGCTCGCTGTAACCCGTTGCGATACAGATCCGCAGGTGGAATATTAGAGGTCGCAACCAAGATAGCGTTTCGAGCGAATAACTCTTGGAACAAGGTTCCTAGGATCATCGCATCGGTGATGTCTGAAACAAAGAATTCGTCGAAACAGATAATGTCCGCTTCTTCCTTCAACTTGTCTGCGACTAAAGGCAATGGATCACTCACATTACCTAGCGCCTTTAGCTCATCATGAACTCGATACATAAAGCGGTGAAAGTGAACACGCATTTTTTTAGTGGTCGGTAAGGCATCATAGAACGTATCCATTAAGTACGTTTTTCCTCGCCCTACGCCACCCCAAAAATAGAGACCTTTCGGTGGTTGTGGCAGTTCTGGCTTTTTGCCTAGTAATTTCTGGAAGCGAGTCAGTTGAGGAATGGGCGTATTCATGTAATCTTGAAATTGATGAAAGAGTTCATCTAAAGATTTTACGGCTTGCTCTTGTGCTGGATCTCTTTGAAATCCATGTTCTTTTATATCTTGTTCGTATTTTTTAATGGGATTCATGACGACATTTCCACAATGAAAGCAATATCAGACAACAACTAAAAATGAGCCCAAACAGTACGAGGAATAACGTGATGTGGTGAATAATGCAGCATCAAACTGCTAACTAGCGCACACGCATTTCTCTTTATACTGCGGCTTTCTCATAGTACCATGGAGCTGTATCACGTGTAACTAAGTAGTAACAAACATGTTAAAAAACAATAATAAGGAGCTGTTATGCCTTGGATGTATGCCGTTGCCGGTTTACTAGTCGGAGTTATTTTAGGGGTCGCTATTTCTCGTCTCATGACACCTGAATACAAAAAACAAAAGAACGTACAGAAAGAATTGGATAGCGCAAAGTTTGCCCTTGAGCAGCAGCGACAAGAGCTGGCTGATCACTTTGCGAAATCAGCAGAAATGTTGGACACATTAGGTAAAGACTACACAAAACTGTACCAACACATGGAAAAAACAAGCTCAGAGCTGATTCCTAACCTGCCAGAGCAAGATAACCCGTTTGTGAAAACAGCCGCTGCCCATTCGGACAAGCCACAAGAGAAGCCTTCAGTAAAAGAGGCGACACTTGAGGAACAACCGAAAGATTACGCTAATGGCGCAACCGGTTTATTTACAGAGCAGAAGAAAGAAATCATGAATGCTCCCGATGTTGTTACAGCAAAAGCATCGTAAACATTTAACAACTCTGTGAACTTTACAAAGGTTTTTGAGTCATAACTTTCACTCAGGTCATTTGAAACTTATCATACTTATTAAACGTATAAGAGGGTTAAGACCTTAACTAGAGAGGAGTTTATGATGAAAAAACCTTTGCTTGCTTTATCAGTGCTAACTTTAAGCTTAAGTTCAATCATCACCCCCATTAAAGCAACAGCCGCACTGCCATTAAGTGTGGGTAATGAACAATTACCGAGCCTTGCTCCTATGCTTGAACAAGTGACCCCCGCTGTGGTTAGTATTGCCGTAGAAGGCAAACAGGTACAACGTCAGCAAATCCCTGAACAATTTCAATTCTTTTTTGGTCCAGAACAAACACGAGAGCGTCCCTTCCGCGGATTAGGCTCTGGTGTCATCATTGACGCCGAGAAAGGTCATATCGTGACCAATTACCATGTCATTAATGGTGCGGACGATATCAAAGTAAAACTGCATGATGGTCGAGAGTACGATGCTGAGCTAATCGGCGGCGACCAGATGTCTGATATCGCACTGCTAAAATTAGAAGAAGCCAAAAACCTGACCCAGATAAAAGTCGCAGACTCAGACAAACTAAGAGTTGGTGATTTTAGTGTCGCGATCGGTAACCCATTCGGACTTGGGCAAACCGTGACATCCGGTATTGTTTCTGCACTCGGCCGTAGCGGCCTGAATCTAGAAAACTTTGAAAACTTCATTCAAACCGATGCAGCAATCAACAGCGGCAACTCTGGTGGTGCGCTAGTGAACCTTAACGGTGAGCTAATTGGTATCAACACCGCCATTCTTGGCCCTAACGGAGGTAATGTCGGTATCGGCTTTGCAATCCCTTCTAATATGATGACAAACCTGACAGAACAAATTCTCGACTTCGGTGAAGTAAAACGCGGCATGCTTGGCGTTCAAGGCGGAGAAGTGACCTCTGAATTGGCAGAAGCACTCGGTTATGAATCAAGCAAGGGCGCCTTTGTTAGCCAAATCGTCCCTGACAGCGCAGCCGATAAAGCAGGACTGAAAGCGGGCGATATTATTGTCTCTATTAATGGCAAACGCATTGATACCTTCAGCGAGTTAAGAGCTAAGGTCGCAACACTCGGCGCTGGTAAGCAGATTGAACTGGGTGTGGTTCGTGACGGTAAGAGCAAAACCTTTGATGTGACGCTTGGTGAATCCACCAATAATAAAACACAAGCTGAGAAGCTCCATGAAGGACTAGCTGGTGCTGAGTTAACCAACACAACAGAGAGTGACTCTGCAACGGGCGTCAAGGTATCGAATGTTGCTCAAGGTTCACCAGCCGAAGCCTATCAACTCCTGAAAGATGACATCATCATCGGAGTAAACCGCCAGCCCGTTAAGAACCTTGCTGAGTTTAGAGAGATTCTTGAAAAACAACCTGGTGTACTGGCGCTTAATATCCAGCGAGGCGACCGAACTATCTATCTTGTGATTCGATAGTCTTACGTCAGCGCAATTACAGGGAGGCTCAGTAAGTTTGCTTTAAACTTACTCAGTCTCCCTTTTCTTTAGATCAATCAAAATGCTATGCTTCACTTGTAATCAAATCAGTCATCCATTGATGGAGGCTTCACACCTTACTTGTTGAAGAGGGAAACATGCTGTCCTTTCTATTTCGTTCTATTTCCCTTGGACTCGTTTCAGCGGCGCTTATTCTTCTCGCCTTCCCGAGCTTAAGACCAGCGATTGTCGCTGACGTCACTAGCCCTAAAGTCGATAATATTGGCTCTCTTCAGATTTCATTTAACCAAGCAGTTCGCCGCGCGGCGCCTGCAGTGGTTAACATTTATAGCCGTAAATACGCTGAAAGCGATCGAAACAAACTGCTCACACAAGGTTTGGGCTCTGGGGTGATTGTTAGCGAGAAAGGCTACATCATTACCAACTTCCATGTGGTGGCTCAAGCAGACCAAATAGTTGTGGCACTTCAAGATGGCCGAGTAGCAGCTGCGCAACTTGTCGGTTCAGACAAACGCACCGATATCGCGATACTTAGAGTCAGCGGTGATAATCTACCGGTGATCCCACTCAATCCTAATTACAAAGCCAATGTCGGTGATGTTGTACTGGCTATCGGTAACCCATACAACCTAGGTCAAACAACAACCTTTGGTATCATCTCTGCAACCGGCCGTTCTTCGATCAGTGCCGATGGCCATCAAGCCTTTATCCAGACCGATGCGGCAATCAATGAAGGTAACTCAGGTGGCGCACTGGTGAACTCACAAGGTGAGCTAGTCGGTATCAATACCGCCTCTTTCCAGCAAGCTACCGACATGGAAACCTATGGGATCTCATTCGCTATCCCCTATCCGCTTGCTAATAAAATCATGGAAAAGATCATCGCCGATGGTCGTGTGATTCGTGGCTATATTGGTATCGATGGACAAGACATCAACTCAGTCACCTCACGCATGTTGGGTACTAAGAATATCGGCGGGATCGTTGTGTTGGGGATAGACCCTAATGGTCCGGCTGCCGATGCGGGTTTTGAAGCTCAAGACATTATTGTCAGTATCAACGATAACCAAGTAAATGGTCGCCAGAGTGTAATGGACATCGTTACCGACCTGCGACCTGGTACAGTTATCGATGTGGGTATATTGCGCCAAGGTGAAAGCAAAACCTTAAAGGTGACCATCGCCGAAGATGCTCGCCTGTAGAGCAAACTCTGTAAGCAATGATTCAAGCTGCTAATACACAAGTACAAAAAACCCAGCTCATAGGCTGGGTTTTCTTTTATCTAAAGATTGTTTCAAGTATCTCTACGATTCACTTTGCTCTTCGATATCGATGCGAGTCACTCGCTGTAGTCCTCTAGGCAGTAGACCACCACGACGACCACGTTCACCACGGAAGTTTTCAAGATCCGCAGGTTTCAAACCAAGCTTACGTTTACCGGCGTAGATAGTCAGCGTCGCATTCTCTGGGATAGCCATAAGATGTGAGACAAACTCTTCACGCTCTTTTGCTTTCGCAGAAGGGATGTTGATGATCTTGTTGCCTTTACCTTTGCTCAGCTGAGGGAGATCTTTAATCGGGAACAACAACATACGACCTTGGTTAGTAATCGCCAGAATCTGATTACTGTCCAAGTCAGCAATAGGGCTTGGCATCATCACTTCAGAAGCTTGTGGCAAGTTAACCAAGGCTTTACCGCTCTTGTTCTTGGACAGCAGATCGCTACCCTTACAAACAAAACCATAACCTGCATCAGAACCGACTAACCATAATTGTTCATTCTCTCCCATCACCACTTGGCGAATAGAAGTACCTGGGCTGACGTTCAAGCGGCCTGTAATTGGCTCACCTTGGCTTCGCGCCGACGGTAATGAATGTGACTCAAGGGAGTAGCTTCGACCATCACTGCCGAGGAACACCGCTTGTTGGTTACTCTTACCCTTAGCACTCGCTAAGAATTTATCACCCGATTTGTAGTTCAAACCTTCAGCGTCAACTTCATGCCCCTTGGCATGACGAATCCAACCTTTCTCAGACAACACAACCGTGATTGGTTCGCTTGGTACTAAGTCGCGCTCTGTTAGCGCTTTCGCTTCAGCGCGCTCAATCAGAGGTGAACGACGATCATCGCCGTATTTATCCGCATCTGCTTGGATTTCTTTCTTGATCAGCGTATTCAAGCGACGCTCTGAACCGAGTAGCTTTTCAAGCTTCTCACGTTCAGCTTCAAGCTCTTCTTGTTCCGCTCGGATTTTAAACTCTTCTAACTTAGCTAAGTTACGAAGTTTAATATCAAGAATCGCATTGGCTTGAATTTCAGAAATGTTGAAACGGCTCATTAGGACAGGACATGGTTCGTCTTCTGTACGAATGATCTCAATCACTTCATCGATATTAAGATAAGCAGCAAGCAAACCTTCTAAGATGTGCAAGCGTGCCAGTACTTTATCTAAACGGTACTGCAAACGACGGCGAACCGTTGTGCGACGGAACTCGATCCACTCTTTCAGGATTTGAACTAAGCCTTTAACTTGAGGACGATTATCTAAACCAATCATGTTCAAGTTAACGCGGAAGTTTTTCTCTAGATCCGTCGACGCGAACAGGTGACTCATCAATTGGTCACAGTCGATACGATTCGAACGAGGAACGACAACGATACGCGTTGGGTTCTCGTGATCCGATTCATCTCGCAAGTCGTCAACCATTGGCAGCTTCTTAGCGCGCATCTGGTTAGCGATTTGCTCAAGTAACTTCGCACCTGACACTTGATGAGGTAAAGCCGTGATAACAATATCAGAGCCTTCCTTGTGCCAAACCGCGCGCATCTTGATGCTGCCACGTCCAGTACGGTAGATCTTTTCGATGTCCGATTTCGGGGAGATAATCTCAGCTTCAGTCGGGTAATCTGGACCTTGAATGAAACCCATCACGTCTGAAAGCTCAGACTTAGGCGTATCAATTAGGTGAATGGCTGCATTCGCGACTTCACGCACGTTGTGTGGTGGAATATCGGTCGCCATACCTACCGCGATACCAGTGATACCGTTAAGTAGGATGTGAGGTAGGCGAGCAGGCAACATTTGAGGCTCTTTCATCGTGCCATCAAAGTTTGGTTGCCAGTCAACAGTGCCTTGACCTAGTTCACCTAGAAGAACCTCAGCAAACTTAGATAATTTGGCTTCGGTATAACGCATCGCAGCGAACGATTTCGGATCATCAGGAGCACCCCAGTTACCTTGACCATCTACCAATGGGTAGCGGTAAGAGAAAGGCTGCGCCATCAATACCATCGCTTCGTAACAAGCAGAGTCACCATGTGGGTGATACTTACCTAATACGTCACCAACGGTACGTGCTGATTTTTTGTATTTCGATGCAGCCGATAAGCCTAGCTCAGACATCGCGTAGATAATACGACGCTGTACTGGCTTCAAGCCATCACCGATATACGGCAATGCACGATCCATGATCACGTACATTGAGTAATTTAAGTAGGCATCTTCGGTGAACTTGCGCATTGGCAGCTGTTCAACGCCATCATATGTAATTTCGTTAGACATCCATTATACCTCGGCCATATCACCGTTAGTCTGTAGCCATGTACGGCGATCATCTGCACGTTTCTTACCAAGCAGCATGTCCATCATCTCGTTGGTTGCTTCGCTGTCATCAATCGTTAACTGCACAAGGCGACGAGTGTTTGGATCCATGGTGGTTTCACGCAACTGAAGTGGGTTCATTTCACCCAGACCTTTGAATCGTTGCACGTTGATCTTGGCTTTCTTCTGCGATAGTCGCTCAAGCACACCGTCTTTCTCTGCGTCATCGAGTGCGTAGAACACTTCTTTACCGCAATCGATACGATACAGAGGAGGCATTGCCACATAGATATGACCCGCTTCAACTAATGCATGGAAATGGCGAGTAAACAAAGCACACAGCAGTGTCGCGATATGAAGACCATCCGAGTCCGCATCGGCAAGGATACAGATCTTACCGTAACGCAGACCGGATAAATCATCGTTGTCCGGGTCGATGCCTAGAGCCACCGAGATGTCGTGCACTTCTTGCGAAGCCAATACTTGGTCGGCTGACACTTCCCATGTATTTAGGATCTTACCGCGAAGTGGCATAACTGCTTGGAACTCACGATCACGTGCTTGTTTAGCAGAACCACCCGCCGAGTCCCCTTCCACGAAGAAGATTTCGGTACGGCTTAAGTCTTGAACTGAACAGTCAGTTAGCTTACCCGGCAGTGCTGGGCCTGAAGCGATTTTCTTACGCACAACCTTTTTGCTTGCGCGCATACGGCGGTGGGCATTCGCAATACAAGCTTCTGCTAGCTGTTCTGCCAGTTGTGGCTTTTCGTTCAACCACAGGCTAAACGCATCTTTTACCACACCAGACACAAACGCAGCAGTTTGACGTGAAGACAAGCGCTCTTTTGTTTGACCAGCAAACTGCGGATCTTGCATCTTCACCGACAGTACGTACGAACAGCGATCGAAGATATCGTCGCCCGTTAGCTTAACGCCACGCGGCAGCAAATTACGGAATTCACAGAACTCACGCATTGCATCAAGAAGACCTTGGCGAAGACCGTTTACGTGTGTACCACCTTGTTTAGTCGGTACTAAGTTCACGTAACTTTCGGTGATCATGTCGCCGCCTTCTGGCTGCCAGATGATCGCCCAGTTTGCCATTTCTGTTTCAGCAACGAATTCGCCAACATACGGTTCTTCAGGCAGCAAGGTGTAACCTTTCACGCCTTCGGCAAGGTAGTCTTTTAGACCATCTTCATAGAACCATTTATGCTCTTCACCACCGACTTTGTCGATAAAGGTAATTTCTAAACCTGGGCAAAGCACTGCTTTTGCACGTAGGTTGTTAATCAGACGAAGTGTCGAGAATTTAGGGCTATCGAAGTACTTAGGATCAGGCCAGAAATGTACTGATGTACCACTGTTACGATGACCACAAGTGCCCGTCACAGTAAGCTCTGTTACTGCATGACCGCCTTCAAGTGCGATCTCGTGAACCTGACCTTCTCGGCGTACGGTCACTTCAACACGTTTTGACAGCGCGTTTACAACCGAGATACCTACACCGTGCAGACCACCAGAGAACTTATAGTTGTTATTCGAGAATTTACCGCCAGAGTGGAGCTTAGTTAAAATCAGCTCAACACCTGAGATCCCTTTTTCAGGGTGGATATCGACAGGCATACCACGGCCGTCATCGGTAACTTCTAACGATTGGTCTGCATGAAGTACCACTTTGATCTTCTTAGCGTGTCCCGCTAGTGCTTCATCGACCGAGTTATCAATGACTTCTTGGGCAAGGTGGTTAGGTCTTTCTGTCTCGGTATACATTCCCGGGCGGTGTCGCACAGGGTCGAGACCTTCAAGTACCTCGAGGTCTTTTGCATTATATTGTTCAGTCATAATACGGAGTTTACTCAAAAAGTTTGCGTCAGTTCGCTGGCTCCAGTTTCACTAAAGCAGAATCATTACTATGAACCGTCATAGTAGAGCGAACGAGCGAAGTATTGGGGAATATAGTCTGGAAGCTGAGTAATGATGTCAAGCTAGTTCAAAAACTAAGACATCAAACTATGATATTTCACCATTGATAGATGAAATAACAGGCAAACAAGAGAAAATCACTTGGTTGGTGGAACAGATTAAAGATTTAGAAAGGTGATGATTTGTTGTGGGTAGCGTTCAAAATCAACAAAGCTATGATCCCCGCCCTCTTCTACTGTCTGTGTTGCACCTTGGTACTTCTCTACCGCTTGTCGGTAATCCAGAACTTCGTCTTCCGTTTGCTGAAGTAACCAGAAGTCGCTCGGCTTAGCGATAGCCGAAACCTCTAACGCCTTCAGTTCATCAATATGTTTTGTTTCCAGTACATATCGTTCATCTGTGTATGGGTTTACTTGTTCACCTAAATAGTCAGCAAGAAGCTCATACGGCTTCACTGCTGGGTTTACAACCACCGCTTTAAAACCATAGTGGCTATTCAGCCATGTTGAAAGATAGCCACCCAGCGAGCTACCGACCAACGCTATTTGATATTGCTCTTTGTATTGCTCCACCAGCTGCTGTAAATGAAGTGCCGCTTGTTGAGGGAAACTCGGCAGTTGAGGGGTTACGACTTTAATATCAGCGCGATGCTCCGCACAGTAATCTGCCATCACATTCGCTTTATGAGAACGTGATGAGCTGTTAAATCCGTGAATATAGAGAAGCAGCGATGGCTTATTAGCTTGTTGATTAGAGCCTAGCATCAATAACCGCCTTCATTAGTAACCAGCAGCCTTAAAATCAGGCAAGAACTGCCCATGAGGCAGACGACGAACTTGCGTGCTAACGGTACCGTCTTGATGTAATTCAATCTCTCTCCAGCCCGGAGACAAAGTATCAACCGCGAAGTCATCTGAGTTAGGTTTGAATTGCACACAAGTCGACGGTGTTGCCATGACTTGTACACCATGATGATCTCGGTTCATGTCTTGATGAACGTGACCACACAGTACGGCTTTAACATTGGTGTGCTGTTGAACCACATCCCAAAATTGATCGGCGTCTTTTAGGTTATGTTGATCTAACCATGCGCTGCCAACCAACAATGGATGGTGGTGCAATAGAACCAAGGTATTACGTTCAGGGAACTCCGTCAGCTTCTGTTCTAATAGGTCAAGCTGTTGATCGCTGAGGCGACCATGAGGCACACCAACCACCTGCGAGTCTAGCATCACCATCTGCCAGTTATCGCCTAGCAAGACATGCTCAACACACTGTATTTGTGGTGATGGTAAAACACTGCCCATATTAGGCTTAAAGTCATGGTTCCCTGGCAGCCAATAGCATGGCTTTTCCAAAGGCTGAATCCCTGACTCAAATTTCTGGTACGACTCAGCACTGTGATCTTGAGATATATCACCGGTTGCTAAAATCGCTTGATAGTCAAAGCCCTGACTAACAATGCCATCGACTACAGCACGAAAGCTATCTTGAGTGTTGATGCTTAATAAGCTGCCATTGCTCGGCGCAAATAAATGCGTGTCCGTTAGCTGCACAAGCTTAATAGTGCTCTCATCAAATTTTGAAGTGTGTGATAATTCCAAAATAACAAATCCAGATACGTTACTGTTTAGACTTTAAAAGTGTTGATAAATAGGCTCAATTAAAAGGCAATTGGGGTTCGGCTGATACCCGTTTTTAAACAAAACGTTAACCATTCCCCAAGAAATTTATTCAATTGAAATTTCTCGTCCTTTTGCAGAAGCTTAGTGTTGGGGTAGTCATATTTCGCTTTGACTCGCGAAAAATCCCCGCTAGCGCACACTTCTGCAACTCGAGCGTCGTGATATAGCCTGACAGACATTTTTGGCAAAGGAAACACTGGCATCGCATCACTCTGACATATATCTATTAATGTGGTGTATTTTGTGACCTCATTCACTGTCAATTGATACACCATATTAACGGCTTGGTAACAGCGAACGTCACCAACCTCATGCCCAACCGGTAACAAAGCGTTCAGTTTGGCATAGTTAGTCTCGTAAACTCGCATCAATTCAGCAAGATCAACATGATACGGTTTTTTGACCGCGATATTTGGCATGACGTTAATCTATCCACTCTGACTGTAATTCTTGGTAGTTCAATTGTAGCCACTGTAGCGCAATGATCGTGGCTCCATTTTCAAATACACCATCTTTTACCAACTGATAAGCCGCTTCGCGACTCATCACTTGTACACGAATGTCTTCACCTTCGTAGTCCAATCCGTGTACCCCTTTGGCTGTCGTTGCATCAACACAGCCAACAAAGACGTCGAGCTTTTCAGAGCAACCACCAGATGAAGGATAATACGAAGTAATAGGCAATACAGATCCGACTTCGACTCCGGCTTCTTCCATTGCTTCACGACGAGCGACGTCTTGTGGCGATTCGTCCGTATCAATGATCCCAGCAACAATTTCGTATTGCCATGGGTTCTCATGCTCTAGGGCTCCGACACGGATCTGTTCGACGATCACCACTTCATCACGCACAGGATCATAAGGTAGCAAAGCGGCAGCATGTCCACGCTCAAACATCTCACGCTCTATTGGTTGGCTCCAGCCTCCCTCAAATAGTCTATGTTTAAATGTGTACTTGACCATTTTGAAAAAACCACGAAACAGCGTCTCTTTTGAGACTATTTCCACATCTTGCGGAGTAAACTCATGTCGTTGATTGTCATACTGTTGCATTTGGTACCTCACTAAGTGATCTTTATAGTTTACTCATTGTCCGAGTTAACTACCAAGGATAAGGTTCAACTTTTTATATAAAATTTATAATTAAAGTTAAGCTTTAAAAAATAAATATTGCACAAGTGGACAGTTAACTGTAAAAAAGTGCAAAGTTTCGAGTAAATTACCACCAAACTGGGTTAAACTCTTCTAAAGAAAATTCCATAAAAGGCAGGAATAGGAAAATGAAAAAACTGCTTCCACTATTTATCAGTGCAGCAATTGGCAGCCTGAGTTCGTCAGCTTTTGCTGATACGCTAGCTGAAGTTTACGACCAAGCAAAACAGAACGATCCACAACTTCTTCGTTCAGCAGCGCAGCGCGATGCCGCTTTTGAAGCAGTAACGTCAAGTCGTAGCTCTTTGTTACCGCAAATCAACCTAACAGCAAACTACGACATTAATCGTGGTGATCGAGATACATCAGGTGTTGGTAATTCAAGCATTGATAACAACACTTGGGGAGCTGCTATCGGCTTCAGCCAAGAGCTTTACCAGCGTTCTTCATGGATCACACTAGATACGGCAGAGAAAACCGCTCGTCAATCTGATTCAGCTTACGCGGCAGAACAACAAGCCTTGATCCTTCGTGTTGCGACAGCATACTTCGAAGTGCTTCGCGCTCAAGATAACCTAGAATTTGTTCGTGCAGAGAAAGCAGCGGTTGCTCGTCAACTAGAACAAACTAAGCAACGTTTTGAAGTAGGTCTTTCAGCAATCACCGATGTACATGATGCGCAAGCTCAGTACGATGGTGTTTTGGCTGATGAAGTTCTTGCAGAGAACGACCTAACGAATAGCTACGAAGGTCTTCGTGAGATTACAGGTCAGGAACACTCTAACCTAAGCATCCTAGATACTGATCGTTTCTCAGCAAGCAAATCTTCTGAGTCTGCAGTTGCACTTGTTGAACAAGCAGAACAAAAGAACCTTAGCTTATTGGCTGCACGTATCTCTCAAGACGTAGCAAAAGACAACATCTCTCTAGCAAGCTCTGGTCACCTACCAAGCTTAACCCTAGATGGTAGCTACGCTGTTTCAGATCAATCAAACAGCACCCAAGATTACGACCAAGACAACCTAAACATTGGTTTGAACTTAGTTGTACCTCTATACACGGGTGGTAACACAACTTCATTGACTAAACAGGCTGAATACAACTACGTTGCAGCAAGTGAAGATCTAGAAGCAACTTACCGTAGCGTTGTAAAAGACGTACGTGCATTCAACAACAACATCAGCGCTTCGATCGGTGCTCTACGCGCTTACGAACAGTCTGTAGTTTCTGCTCAGTCTGCTCTAGAAGCAACAGAAGCTGGTTTTGATGTAGGTACTCGTACTATCGTTGACGTACTAGATTCGACTCGTCGTCTATATGATGCGAACAAAAACCTTTCAGATGCTCGTTACAACTACATCCTAAGTGTACTTCAGCTTCGTCAAGCAGTTGGTACGCTAAGCGAACAAGACATTGTTGATGTAAACGCAGGTCTAAAAGTAGCAAGTAAGTAACTCTTAATTACTCAAGTTACCGTTACAAAAATGCCGCTCATTGAGCGGCATTTTTATTATCGATTAAAGCGAGATTTACTGCCTAACTAAAAGCTTAACGCCAAAAACTAAAAACTAGCCTCGACCACCTTTAATCGCTTTAATGATTTCAGTGGTAGAGCAACCATCTTCAAAGTTAAGTACTTTCACTTCACCACCAGCAGCAATCACTTCCGCACCACCAGCAATCTCTTCAGGCTTGTAATCACCACCTTTCACAAGAATGCTTGGCAGTACCTCAGAGATTAAACGTTGAGGGGTATCTTCAGAGAATGGCACAACCCAATCAACTGCACCTAAGCCAGCCAATACCGCCATACGACGATCAGTTGGGTTCACAGGGCGACCAGGGCCTTTCAAGCGTTTCACTGATTCGTCAGTATTCACCGCAACGATCAAACGATCGCCCAACTCAGCCGCATGGTTCATGTAAGAAACATGACCAGCATGCAGAATATCAAAGCAGCCATTGGTCATCACCACTTTCTCGCCTTTCGCACGAGCACGCTTCACCGCTTCAACCAGTGCCGCTTCAGAGATAACACCGTAGTCTGTGTCTTGACTACCGTGAATCGCTTCCGCTAACTCAATCGTAGACAGTGTAGATGTACCAAGCTTACCTACTACCACACCCGCAGCAGCGTTCGCCAGTGCACACGCCTCATCCAGTGGCTTACCAGCAGCAACGGAAGCTGCCAGTACCGAGATAACCGTATCACCCGCACCTGTCACGTCATACACTTCTTTAGCTTGAGTCGGCAAGTGGAATGGTTCCAAACCTTTGCGAAGCAAAGTCATACCATGTTCGCTGCGCGTTACCAACAAAGCCTCGAAATCAAACTCTTCGATTAACGCGAGTCCTTTTTCGATCATTTCTTCTTCAGATTTTACTTTGCCAGCCACCAACTCGAACTCAGCCATGTTTGGTGTAAGCAACGTTGCTCCACGGTAGCGTTCAAAGTCTGCGCCTTTCGGGTCGATAAACACAGGAACTTTTACTGCGCGTGCTTTTTGGATAAAGCTCTGCACGTGCTCCAACGCACCTTTCGCGTAATCAGATAGAATTACCGAGCGCACGTTAGGGAGCGCTTGCTCCATACGAGACAAAACAAGCTCAGGATCCGTATTCTCGAATTTGTCTTCAAAATCAAGGCGAATGAGCTGCTGACCACGACTCATCACTCGCAGTTTAGTAATGGTTGGGTAGTCTTCCAACTCAACGAAATCACATTTAACCTTTAGTGCGCCTAAGGTATTTTTTAACACCTCAGCAGGCTCATCTTTACCGGTCAAACCAACGATATGAGCATGGCCACCAAGAGAAGCAATATTCATTGCTACGTTGGCTGCACCACCAGGACGCTCTTCGTTATTTTCTACTTTTACAACGGGTACAGGCGCTTCTGGTGAAATACGGCCAGTTGGGCCATACCAGTAACGGTCAAGCATTACGTCACCGACAACAAGAACGCCTGATTGGCTGTAGTCAGGTAGAATTGGTTTCATTATGGATCTCCAAAAATCGAATCTGGCTAGAGTCTAGCACACTGATTACAGAGGCTAAACTATAGATAAATGAGTAAAAGCCTATCAAGATAGGTACATCCGTCATTACTGTATGACTGGGTTATGCTTCCATCCACTGCTTCCATGCTTGAACAACATGTTCTCTTTCCATTTCAAACTTTTCAATCGCCACATCCGCATCAAGATTAAGTAGATTACGGTGGTGGATTTCATCTCTTAATGTTGTATAAGCATGGGTTAATGCCATGCCTTGCTGCTCGTCCATAATCCCTTGTGACAACAAGCTTTCGAAGATTCGTACATTGTCACACCAACGAGTAAGCTTTGGCTTCTCATTACTGTATCTAAGCACTAAATATTGCGCTAAGAATTCAATATCGGTAATACCACCCGCATCTTGTTTAAGCATGAATCTATCGACTTTTTTACCGCCTAAATGGCCGCGCATTTTTTCACGCATATCCACAACGGACTTTTTGAGTGTTGCCTCATCTCGTGGCAAGCACAAAACCTCATGCCTAGTTTTGTTAAACGCAGATACCAATAAGTCATCACCGTAAATCATACGAGCACGAGTGAGGGCCTGGTGCTCCCATGTCCACGCGTCATTGTGCTGATACTCGTCAAAGGCATCGGTTGGACTCACCAATAGACCAGATGCACCAGAAGGGCGTAGGCGAGTATCGACTTCGTACAAAATGCCAGAAGCAGTTCTGGTCGAGAAAATATGAATAATACGCTGCGCTAATCTTAAGTAGAATTGGCGTCCATCGATCTCTTTCTTTCCATCAGTATAGATGTGTACCGGGCAGTCGTGCATGAACACGATATCAAGATCGGAGTTATAACCAAGCTCCCAACCACCGACTTTGCCATAACCAACGACAGCAAAACCGCGACCTTCGCGATCTTTAACATGGGTCGGTTCACCAAACTTGGCGGATACTTGTAACCAAGCTTGATTGACCCCCGCCTCCACAATGGCTTCTGCTAAGTAGGTCAGGTGATCACTGACCTTCATGACAGGTAGAGCACCCGCAATATCCGCGGCTGCAATTCTCAATATACAGGTCTGCTTAAACTGACGCAGACCTTCCATCTGTTGCTCCATATCATCTTCAGGGATACGGGCTAGATAATCACGCAACTCGGTCTTGTAAGACTCTAAAGGCACGGGATTGTAGAGTTGCTGAGGGTCGATAAGTTCATCTAACAGAATTGGATAACGACCCAACTGCTCCGAAATCATCGGGCTTGCTGTACATAAGCGAACTAACTGAGTCAGCGCTGCTGGGTGTTCATCCAATAGCTCAAGGTAAGTGGTACGCGTCACTATTTTTTGCAGTAAATGTAGCACTCGCGACAAACCAAACTCGGCGTCTTTATTCGTATATAAAGCTTGAAATACTTTAGGCATTAGACGATTCAGGACTTCCCGCCCACGAGGGCCAAGGGTCTTTTTAGCCAAATCGGCTTTAAACTGAATGATCGTTTTCGCCGCATCAGGCGGGCTCGCGACCGCAATATCGTGTTCCAACACGTGCTCAATTACATCGGGTTTATGGGCCATATCCCACAACTCGCTAAAGTGGCTCGCGATTGGGTTCGCATCTTCTTCATCGACCCCAATCAAGTCTTCAAATACCGTATGTACATTTGCCATATGAGCACGGGTCGCATCAATCAAACCATCCCAATCGGAAAACTGCATGGCGACGGCTAGCTGTAACTGTTCGAATTCACCATCGGGTAGGGTTTGAGTTTGCTTATCGGCCATCGCTTGTAATAGGTTTTCTAGGCGGCGTAAAAACAGGTAAGCTTCACGTAAATGTCCCACCTCTTGAGCTTCCAGAAGGTTAAGTGACTCAATCGCACTCAAGGTTTCTAATAATCCTCGGCCACGAAGGCTTGGTTCGCGTCCACCACGAATCAATTGGAAGACTTGGGCTATAAACTCAACTTCGCGAATACCACCAGAACCAAGCTTGATATTGTTTGAAAGGCCACGGCGGCGTACTTCGCTGCTGATCATTGATTTCATACGGCGCAGAGATTGAATCGCACTAAAATCAATATAACGGCGGAACACAAACGGGCGTAGCATTTGGCGAAGCTCTTGATACTCAGGGTACATCTCACTGCCCATCACACGCGCTTTGACCATAGCGTAGCGTTCCCAATCGCGACCTTGTTCTTGATAGTAATCTTCTAGCGCAGCGTAACTCATGACCAGTGGACCACTCTCACCGAATGGACGCAGGCGCATGTCTACTCGATAACAGAATCCATCGAAGGTTTGCTGATCAAGCGCCTTAATAATACGTTGCCCGAGACGTGTAAAGAACTGCGCATTGGCAATGCTGCGTCTTGCACCTTGGGTTTCACCATTCTCTGGGTAGGTGAAGATCAGATCGATATCGGAAGAGAAGTTAAGCTCACCGCCCCCTAGCTTGCCCATACCAATGATCAACATCGGCTGTGCTTCGCCTTGTTCATTACAAGGTGTGCCCCACTCTTTACAACAAATATCGTACTGCCATTGGTAGGTTTCGAAGATCATCGCCTCAGCCAACATCGATAGATGATTTAGGCTCTGCTCTAGCTCCCACGAACCCATGAAATCACGCCAAGCAATGTAGGTCATTTCTCGATTGCGGAATTGACGCAGCACGCGCTGACCGCTCATTTCATCGGTGCAACCAGAAAGTAATTCAGCCAAGCGTTCTCGGTATCCTTCAGCACGTTCTTCGTATGCCAACATATCAGGTAAGTCACCGCATAAAACCGTATCACGCTGCAGGCAATCACCAATAAAACAGCTTAAACCGAGTACACGTTTAAGATCTTCAGTCAGTGGCTCAGACCAAGTATTGATGGCTTCACTTTGATGCTCTAATAATTGCTCAAAAGCAGACTGGGAGTGAGTGATGAGTTGAGAAGGCAATGGCATGTTTCTTCCTTGTATAAGCTGCGCGCCGAACAATCGGTTTATCGATTCAGTTCTTCAATAACGAGTTTTCATAACTAAAGATAAGTTATACCAAAGTTACGCCAATAAAAAACGCCCACATTAGCAATGTGGGCGTTTTATCGATTAACTTATCTGGTTGAGCTTACAACCGAGAAACAGTCTCTGGGAATTAGCCTTTGACGGATGAAGATTGGGTGCTGAGGACTAAACCTTAAATTTCTTAATCTTACCGTCGAGTTCTTGCGCGTTACTTTCCATAAGCTGAGAGGTCTCGAGCAGTTCACCAACCACCACAACTGAAGCTTCAACAAGCTCGCGTACATTGGTCAGGTTGACGCTCATCTCTTCAGCAACACTGCTCTGTTGGCCTGCAGCGGTCGCGATCTGGAAGTTCATATCATTGATTTGATTGACTTGGCTTACAATGCCGTCAAGCTCACTTCCCGCGTTAGTCACCAGATCAACACCTTCAGCCGCTTCAACAACACTCTTCTCCATCAGTTCTACCGCAGAGTTAGCGCTGCTTTGTAGATGACTGATCATGTCTTGAATCTCTACCGTCGCTTGCTGAGTGCGCTGTGCAAGGTTACGAACCTCATCAGCAACAACCGCAAAACCACGACCCGCTTCACCGGCACGTGCCGCTTCAATTGCAGCGTTCAATGCTAGTAGGTTTGTCTGTTCTGAAATGCCTTGGATAGTACCAACCACACTGCCAATTGAGTCAACGCGTTCTTCTACTTGGTTTACCGCTGCTGCAGATGCTGCGATATCTGAAGATAGCTCACTCATCTTAGACACTGATCCTTGAACGAACTTCTGACCAGTAAGAGCTTGGCCTGATGCCTGTTCAGTCAATGACGAAGCGCTTTGTGCATGCTCAGCGACAGTTTGCACCGTCGACGTCATCTCACTCATTGCTGTTGCCAGTTGATCGATCTCGTTGAACTCTTCTTGAGCTGACTCTTTGGTTTCAGACATGCTGATGGTCATCACTTCCGTCAGAGCAAACAGCTCATCAGAAGAGGCCACCTGAGTTTTGATCATGTCGTTCAGTTGGACGCGAGTTTTTTCAAGTTCGCGTGCCACATCGCCGTATTCATCTTTACAATCCATTTGAATCGGCACTGATAAGTTCTTATCTGCCATGGTTTTAATGGCGTCATTAAGGTATTGAGTCTGGCGCAGCATAACGCGCGCCGCTGCTAACAGAAGAACCACAAACACAATGATCATCAAGGCTGTTTGCCAAGCCACTTGAACTAGGTAAGTCTCGTAATGCTGTTGTGCGACTTGCGCATTGTTCGTTACAGCAAGCAATGAATCGTAAAACGTACTTGCGTCCCATAGCTGCTTCGAAATGATCAAGATAGTGCTGAATATCATCAACATGACCATTTTTGGAACGAGACGAACGTCAGAGATTATCCTTTCCCACGGCTTGAATGACAGTTTAGTCATTGTCAGTTCTCCATTAATTCTTATATATTGATGGCTTCTATATCCGCGAGGTGGCTATGTCAGTCAAAGTTCGCGATTTATTTTGAGCCTCGTATGAATGTTGAATAATACCAAAGACGCCACCAAGCCGATGAGCTTATTGTCACTGATTCTCTCTTTCTTAGCGTTATTTGTGATCTCAGGCTTATTGTTCGTACCGATCGATAAAGAATCGAAACAAGTCCTTATCGGCCTCGATTTTATAATCTGTAGTGTTTTTCTTTTTCAGCTCACAATTGATCTATTTAGATCACAAAACAAAAAAGAATTTCTAAAAGTACACTGGATCGATTTCTTAGCAAGTATCCCAATGATCGAGCCTCTTCGTTTCGCCCGTATTTTTCAAATTCTGCGAGTCATCTTAGTTCTGCGTTCAAGTAAACGTATTTTCAGAGAGTTATTTCGTAATAGGAAAGAGACCACTTTCGCTTCCATCATTCTGCTTTTGGTGATCTTACTGACTATCGGTGCTGGCACGATCCTGCTATTGGAACACAAAGATCCGAACGCCAACATCACTACAGGTCATGATGCTTTATGGTGGGCGTTTGTGACCATCAGTACTGTGGGTTATGGCGACCATTACCCAGTGACAACTTCCGGTCAGTTAGTGGCTTCAATGGTGATCATCTGTGGTGTCGGTGTGTTTGGTATGATTTCAGGCTTGATTACTTCTTTGATCACCTCCCCAACTCATCATGAGAATCAACGAGCGGAAAACAAAGAGAAACACCTTGAGAAGATCATCGAGCAGCAACAGAAAATCTTAGAGCGACTCGAAAAACTTGAGCAACAAACAAAAAAATAGGGCCCGAGCCCTATTTTCAAATTCATACTTCTATTGATACAGGTATCGAGTTTAGTCTTGCCAGTATGGCTCAACCTCAACACTGATTTGGCGTGTCTGTTCCATCGCATGCAGAATGGACACTTCTTGACGAGCTAACCAACGCTCTAGCTGAAGCTTCTCATCGCCTTCCAGCTTCTCAGTCAAAGGCTCTAATGTTTTAAGTGCCAGCAAGTCATCAATGCCTTGCACCATATCGGCCCATGGCAAGCGGAAGCTGTTTCGTTCATCGTCATCATACAAACTCGCGAAACCAACGCCAGAATACAGATTACGCATCAAACGGTATTGCTGATCAATATACGCTTGGCTAGTCATCACTCGCTCTGGCGGGAAAGCTTCCATCAAATCGGCCCATGTGCGATCGAGTTGCTGCACGGAAAACCATTCGATACCACGAGCCATTTGCTCACGTGCTTTTTCATCTAAGAAAGGTTGCCAGCCACGAGACAAGATCCAACGGCTCAGATCTAATAATAACCCAGTGTATCGAGCAGAACTCAGCAAGGTAAGCAGATCTTCACGATCTGGCAGTTGCTCTTGCATCTCTTTAAGCTCAGCGACTAAGAACTTACGCGCATCGAGTTTACGTAGTACATGGCCTTTATCTTCCAGCAAGTCTTCGAAGTGATCATAACTTTTCAGCCAGTCGAGCTCTTGCTCAAGCCACTTCAACTCTTGACGTAAAATAGCACTCGCACGTCTAGGGACAATGCCACCATAAATGGTGAAAGTCTGGCGGATAAAGCTCAGTGAATGACTGATCTCATGTAGCGCTTCAATCGATTGACGCTCAGTGAAAATCTGCTCGTGATAGTGCCAATGAGCGAGAGCATGCTCTAAAGATTGAATGAAACACGATTCAACGGTATCACTTTTGTCAGTATCAACTAAGGTCAAAGGAGTGACTTCATCTCCTTGATAACCTTGAGCAAGGCGGTAACCCTTAGCTGCTTTACTTAGGTTACCCAAACGCATGCCACCTTGTTCGCAGAATTGGCGAGACAATGTAAATAGCGCATCCGTTTGACCGGATTTAAGTTCCAATTCGACTTCGCAAATCGGTTCTTGCAGGTCGCCTGATTCAACAAAGCCTTGATCGAATGCGACCTCGACTTGGCTACCATCAGGCATACCAATCAACCACTGCTCACGCGTGAAGTTGGTAGAGAACAGAGGAGTCAGCTCAGCTTGCAACGTTTCGATGTCTTTACCTGCTGGCCAGATATCCTCTGGGTGCAGGGCTAACTTAGGTTCGTTGCTGTCGTGTTCTGCATTGTATTCAGGCCTTTGATGCAGGCCAGCAACCACACGACCAGCAGTCTTTACGGTTTGTACAAATACGTCATCAAAGCGTCGAATGCGTAAGCCTGTATCGTGCTTACGTAGCCAGTTGTCAGCGGTGTCAAAGTAGATGTTACCTAGCTCACGACAACTGTGCTGAAGTACTTTAGTTTCAGCAATTTTATTGCGTAAAGTCTCTGAAAATTCAGGAGAAACAAAAAACTTCAGTTCTATCTCGGTTTCCATAGTTATACCTTTCTGTGAAGATAGGGACAGGATATTGCCAATTTGAAAAGTCGGCAAGTCAGAAATATCGCCCTTATGATGATCTAAAACAGTTTTAATGAGAGATTGATTAGGTTAACATGCGCGACTTTGTAGCCATCGCTTAACATTTCACCATGAATATGGTGTATGTTGTTTTAAGGTTATTATTTATTAGGTTGGATGACCATGCCAGTAAATACAATTATGGGGTTATTTGCAAAGTCCCCAATTAAACCTTTGCAGCGTCACGTAGTATGCGTGAACGAATGTTGTTCTCACCTAGTTAATTTCTTTGAAGTTTCTTCAAAAGGTGACTGGGAAAAAGCATCAGAAATTCGAGCTCAAATTTCTCACCTTGAGAAAGAAGCTGACGTACTAAAACGTGAAATTCGCCTTAAACTTCCTCGTGGTTTGTTTATGCCAGTTGATCGCACCGATATGTTGGAGCTATTAACTCAACAAGACAAACTCGCAAACCTAGCGAAAGACATTGCTGGCCGTGTATATGGTCGTCAACTTGTCATTCCTGCTCCTATGCAAGAAAACTTCATCGCTTACGTTAAACGTTGTCTAGATGCAGCGAACCAAGCACAAAACGTAATCAATGAATTAGACGAATTACTTGAGACTGGCTTTAAAGGCCGTGAAGTAACACTCGTTGCCGAAATGATTCATCAATTAGATGTAATTGAAGATGACACGGATGCGATGCAGATCGAACTACGCCAACAACTAATGGCAATTGAAGGCGATCTGAATCCAGTTGATATCATGTTCTTATACAAAATTCTTGAATGGGTTGGTGGTATTGCAGATCAAGCACAGCGTGTAGGCGCTCGTCTTGAAGTAATGCTTTCTCGATCTTAAATCATACGTTAACCATATAACGAAGAGCATTTTTTGAACAAACCACTTATGCGCTGAGTATTCCTCTCGCTGAGCGGTTTTTTGCGTCTAAATTTGTTCCGCTTGTTATCAAACAACTAGGTATTACGATGGATATCCTTGCTAACTACGGCACTGTCCTGATTATTGTTGCAGCAGCTTTCGGTTTCTTGATGGCTATTGGTATTGGTGCAAATGACGTTGCGAACGCAATGGGCACCTCAGTAGGCTCTAAAGCTTTAACCGTTAAACAAGCGATCATTATCGCAATGATCTTTGAATTCGCAGGTGCTTACCTTGCGGGCGGCGAAGTAACAGACACGATCCGTAAAGGTGTTATCGAAACGTCTCTATTCGCTCATCAACCAGATGTACTTGTGTACGGCATGATGTCAGCACTTCTTGCTGCGGGTACATGGCTACTTCTCGCTTCTTACATGGGCTGGCCGGTTTCTACGACTCATTCAATCATCGGTGCAATCATCGGCTTCGCTTGTGTGTCTGTAGGTACTGAAGCGGTAGACTGGAACAGCGTTCAAGGCATTGTGGGCAGTTGGATTATCACACCGGTTATTTCCGGTTTCTTCGCTTACGTCATATTTGTAAGTGCTCAACGACTGATTTTTGATACAGAGAACCCGCTATTTAACGCGAAACGCTTTGTACCGGTATACATGTTCATTACAACAATGGTAATTGCACTTGTAACCATCAAGAAAGGCCTTAAGCACGTTGGTCTTCACCTAAGCAACACTGAAGCATGGGTTTGGGCTGCTGGCGTTTCTGCGCTTGTAATGATCGGCGGTTACCTATACATCCAGAAGAAATTCGCTAACCGCGAAGAAGACCACGGCTTTGCAGGTGTTGAAGGCATCTTCTCTGTACTCATGGTTATCACAGCTTGTGCGATGGCATTTGCACACGGTTCAAACGACGTTGCGAACGCGATTGGTCCACTGTCTGCTGTTGTATCAACCGTTGAGCACATGGGTGAAATCACAGGTAAGAGTACTATCGCATGGTGGATTCTTCCTCTAGGTGGATTCGGTATCGTTGTTGGTCTTGCAACAATGGGTCATAAAGTAATGGCAACCGTTGGTACTGGTATTACAGAACTAACACCAAGCCGTGGCTTTGCTGCACAACTTGCAACTGCATGTACGGTTGTACTAGCTTCAGGTACTGGCCTTCCAATCTCTACTACACAAACACTCGTTGGTGCTGTTTTAGGTGTTGGTTTTGCTCGTGGTATCGCAGCACTAAACTTAGGCGTTGTACGTAATATCGTGGCTTCTTGGATTGTGACACTACCTGCAGGTGCTCTACTTGCTGTTGTGTTCTTCTACGGAATTCAAGCTGCGTTTACTATGTAATCGCGACTGCGTTAGTGAATACTAGCGTCAGAACAGTGTGAGCTTCAGTAACGATATGTAAATGCCATGTCATTATTGACTCAAACGCACAGAAAGGGAGGCTTTGCCTCCCTTCTTTGTTGCACCGCATAAAGAAACTAAATATTATTTGCTGATTGAGGCTGACTCATACGCCTACCCAATTTGAATCGTTAAGGGATTTACTGTGAAAAAACTGATTAGCTTAGTTTTGTTCGCAATGCTTGCGGCTCCAGCTGCCTTTGCACAAGACCGTTATATTGCTGACAAACTATTTACTTATATGCATTCTGGCCCAAACAACACATTCCGTATCATCGGTAGTGTTGATGCTGGTGAAAAGATTACATTCCTACAAACTAACAAGAGTACGGGTTACACCCAAATTCAAGACAACCGTGGCCGTAAAGGTTGGGTTGAAAGCAAGTTTGTAAGCACTCAAGAAAGCATGGCACTGCGTATGCCTAAGCTAGAGAAAGAGCTGACGGAAGTTAAAGGCAAGCTAGCGAATGCTCGTCAGAGTGCTGACAGCGAAAAAGCTGGCCTAGCAAGCTCTCTAGATTCTCGTAACAAGCAGATTGCTGAACTAGAACAGAACTACAGTGAAATTAGCCAACAGCTAACGAGTTCTCAAACAGAGAACCGTGAACTGCGCGCTAAGCTAGACACTCAAAAAGACGACCTACTATTGAAGTACTTCATGTACGGTGGTGGTGTTGCGGGTATTGGTCTACTTCTAGGCCTTGTTCTGCCACACATCATGCCTCGTCGCAGAAAATCACCAAACGGTTGGGCGTAGACTTAACGCTTGTATCAGGTACAGTAAATTCAGTATCGAATATCAAAAAGGAGCACCGAGGTGCTCCTTTTTATTTATCTGTTATCTAAATACGTATAGAAATCGCTAACCTTTCCACTCGTACAGAGCCGGGATTTCTATCTTCTGTTGATTGAACTCTATGATCACTGATTGTGGCTTAATCTCTAGTAATTGAATGTCTTGTCCAATCCAATCTCCTTGCGCCACTTCTTGGCCGTTCACTTTTACCCAACGCTTGGTTTCGCTGCTCGAGTACATATGGGTTTGTAGGTCTAACTTAGGAAGGACGCCTGATAAGCTATTGGTGTGCGTTTCCAACTCAATGACCGGAGAACCCCTTTGCCCTGAGGGTCTAGAATCCATCGGCTCAGGAGCGCTTTGTTGCTCCCCCATAATGGATTCAAGCTTCAATGCCAAATCAGGTGGCAACTCACTGAGGTCTAGCCCTTGCAGCAGATCACTGTCCGATTGTAAGTCACTATTTGATTGCAGAGCAGTCGTTTCATCACTCGCGCCTGGCTGAACGGATGACGATTCAGAACTGGCTGTCATTTGAGTGTTGTTATCAGCATTAGCGAAGATCACTGCTGAGCCACCAGCGGTGTTTGCACGATTAGCGCCAGAATCAATCTGTGCATACATCTCTTGGCGTGGCAATGCTTTCAACGGTTGGCTCGCCGGTGCAGGGCGAACGGTGAACAAGGCATCTTCTTCCTCAGACACGGCATCCATGCTTGCTATATCAGCATCCGCAATTTCAGGCTCAATGTCTGATTCAGTTTTAAATTCTGGCAGAGCGACATTGGCAGCTTGGTTCACGGCTTCTTGTTGTTGGATATACGATTGATAAGCCAAGACGCCACCCACCAACAAAGAAGGAACCAAGATTAAGAGTAGCCCCATCGCTAACGATGAACCTCGCTTGTTGCTCATCCCTTTTGCAGAATTAGGAACATGATGATTCTGGTAGCCTTTGAAGCTTGGTTTGCTAAGAGAGTGCTGATTAATAGAAGATGGCTTGTGAGACGGCTGTTTAAGTTCGTGCATAATACGTGACATTAGCTTTCGCCCCCTTCTAGTGACATCAGCTTAGGCGAATCGAGTTGAGCTAATCTCTGCAATCTTGCTAAGGTGCGCTTACCTGCAATGCCATCAACAGACATACCTTGCCACGTTTGAAATGCTTCGATTTTCATTTTTAACTCATAATCAAATACATCACTACCGGAAACAACCTCTCCTAATACTTCAGAAAGCAGTAGATCAAGCAAAGCAACCGCTTCACCTTGATAGCCCTCTTTAAGGGTCTCTCGCAGCGGCTGCTTCCAAATAGCGACGTAATCGCCTTGCCAGATTTGCTCTAAGGATTGCTTCGGCATCACCAAGAGCTTTTCGTTAACGAGGAGCTCGACAGACTCCTCAGACGCACCATAAAGCACAGCAAACACTGGTTCTTGATCGATATCCAGATTAAGGACCACGGGTACGCCAAGCTCTAACAATGTATCCAAATTTGACTGTTGTTGCTCGCACACAAAGACACTTTGCGGCTCACTTAAGCACAAGCCATCACGCAGTGAAGACTGATACCCCCAGAGCGTATACAAGTCCTTGATAGCGAGAGAACGATTGGTTCCCTGCATCAAGTGCTGTTGAATATCTTGTGGCAAAGCAAACTTGGAAGGTTTTGGCTCAGCAACCAACTTAGGAACATCTGATACCAAAGAACGCTGAGTACGTGCTAACACTTCCGTCTTTGCTCCATTTGATGCATCCGTAGGCAACCAAGCATTGATATAGCTTGGAGCGAAGTTAAAGGTCGCTATTGCAAGACCAACGCTTAACGTCGCAATCCCTGCGTATTGGAATAACTTAGGCGCGACACGAGAAGTTAGAGCTTTCTCGACGTGATACACATCGGCCTGAAAGGACATAACCTGCTGACACGCTCGGTTAACCGTTTCATTGCTCGGTAGCTGCTCACCGTCATGAAAAGCCAACTGCAGTGCTTTATCACACACCAAGTTAATGAGCCTTGGAATACCATGCGTATATTGAGCAATCAGCTTGATAGAACGGTTCGAAAACAACATCTGCTCGCCACCCGCCGTCTCCAAACGAAACGCGATGTACTTGCCCGTTTCTTCGGTATTAAGAGGCAGTAAGTGATAACGACCAGTAATGCGCTGTGCTAGCTGACGTAGCTGCGTGGTTTGTAAGTGCTGTTGTAATTCCGGCTGGCCGACCAACAGTACTTTTAACAGCTTACGATTGTCGGTTTCCAAGTTTGTTAGAAGGCGTAACTGCTCCAACACATCGGCAGCGAGGTGTTGGGCTTCATCGATCACCAATAGGGTTTGAATGCCTTCGGCATGGCTATCAAGTATAAAATAATGAATAGCCTGACTGAGCTGTTTCAACGATGCTTGTTCTGGGTACTCGACCTCAAACTCATCGCAGATAGCTTCTAGTAAATCCGTATTTGAAAACGTAGGGTTAAGTATAAGGCCAGCCTGAGTATGACTATCCAATGAAGACAACATCGCCTTAGCGACCGTTGTTTTCCCTGTACCAACCTCACCAGTAAGCATCGCAAAGCCCCCACCCTCGCCTAAACCGGCTTGTAGGTTCTGCATCGCTTCTTGATGGCGCTGACTCAAAAACAAGTAGCGAGAATTTGGTACAATCGAAAATGGCATCTCAACGAAGCCAAAATATTCCTTATACATGTGCTGCCCTATAATTACGATTAATGGAAAGTACCATTGCTTGCAGTAAAGTCCAGCAGTGATAAAACATTTCGAGGTGATAAGTTGCAAATTTACGATAGCCTACCAAAAGACAACGGGCTACAACGCTATCTAGTCGGTGGAGCAGTGCGCGATAAGCTGCTCAATATTGATAGTTATGATAGAGATTGGGTCGTGGTAGGGAGTACCCCTCAAGAGATGGAAAACCTTGGCTTTACTGCTGTGGGAAAAGATTTCCCGGTATTCTTGCACCCAAAAACCAAAGAAGAGCACGCACTGGCTCGCACTGAGAGAAAATCAGGCTCTGGTTACACAGGCTTCGAATGTTACTTCGCGCCAGACGTGAGTTTGGAAGAAGACCTGATGCGTCGAGATCTGACCATCAACTCTATAGCTCAAGATGATAAAGGCCAACTTCACGATCCTTATCATGGCCAGAAAGATCTCTCTGATCGTATTCTAAGGCACGTCTCGGACGCTTTTGTTGAAGATCCTCTTCGTGTGCTGCGTGTGGCTCGCTTCGCCGCCAAACTCCATCACCTCAACTTTACGGTTGCACCAGAAACCATGGTGATGATGAGCGAGATAGTTCAATCCGGTGAACTGGCACATCTCACTGCCGAACGAGTTTGGCAAGAGTGGCATAAATCCCTTAGTACTCCGCACCCTGAAGTATTCCTTTCGATACTTAAAGAGTGTGGTGCATTGGCTGTTGTGTTGCCTGAAATTGACGCGCTGTTTGGTGTACCTCAACCGGAAAAGTGGCACCCTGAGATCGACACGGGCATTCACACTCTGATGGTTGCTCAGCAAGCTGCGCGATTAAGCTCATCGTTACCCGTGCGTTTTGCCGCTCAAGTACATGATTTAGGTAAAGGCGTCACGCCAGAAAGCGAGTGGCCAAGCCACAAAATGCATTGCCATACAGGCTTAAAAATCATTAAGAAGCTGTGTGAAAGAGTCAGAGTGCCCAATGAATTCAGAGACCTTGCGTTGTTAGTGTGCGAGCAACATTCTAATATCCACCGCGCAGGCGAGCTCAAACCAACCACCTTTCTCAAGGTTCTCAACAAGTTCGATGTTTGGCGTAAGCCAGATAGGCTCGACGATATACTACTTTGCTGCCAGGCCGACCACGCAGGCCGAAAAGGATTAGAAGATCAGCCTTATCCTCAAAAAGCGCGCTTTGAAGTCGCCTACCAAGCGGCGCTTCAAGTCGAAGTAAAAGCGATCATTACCGCTGGTTTTAAAGGCAAAGATATTCGAGAAGAACAAGAGAAACGCAGAGCCATCGCAATTGAAAACGCCCTATCAGAACTCGCTAGCAGTTAATCGTCGCCGCTCTACCTAAAACGTATAAAAAGCCCGCAGTTAAGCGGGCCTTTTGTTTCAATTCTTACAGCGAGACCGTTGCCTGTGTCTGTTACTGCATCATTAAGAAAGCAAACAGACCACAACCTAGAATCAGGCGGTAGATAACGAACGGTGTCATGCCCATACGAGAGATAAGCTTCAAGAAAAAGTGGATACAGATGTAAGCACTGATGAAAGACACCGCAACGCCCGTTAGCAAAGTGCCAACATGGATTGGATCACCGCTTGTCACCAACTTAAGACCTAAATAACCACCAGCCAGAGTGATGATTGGGATAGACATCAAGAAAGAGAATCGAGCCGCCGCTTCACGTGTGAAACCAAGGTAAAGCGCCGCGGTAATGGTTGCGCCAGAACGAGACGTGCCCGGAATGATCGCCATTGCTTGAGCAAGACCAATAAACAGCGCCTTTTTCCAACCCGCTTGGTATTCGTCATCGCGCAGGCTTGAGTTCTTGTCCACCCACCATAACAATAGACCAAAGATAATCGTTGTCGTCGCGATCACCCACGCACTGCGTAAGTAAAGCTCAACAATATCTTTCATCAACAAGCCAAAGATACACGCAGGAATCGTCGCGAGAATGATCATCCACGCTAACTTCGCTTCTTTACTACGATCGCCTTTAAACACTGAACCAAAGAATGCGCTCAACAGAGAGACCACTTCTTTACGGAAATAGATAACAACAGCTGCCAAAGTACCAACGTGGACAGCGACATCAAAAGCCAAACCTTGATCTTCCCAGCCTAAAACAGCTGAAGGAAGGATTAGGTGTGCAGAACTGGAAATAGGTAAAAACTCTGTAAAGCCTTGCACCAACGCCAATATAAACGCTTCAAAATAACTCATTACTTACCTTAAAAATTATAGTTTTATATCTACGACAGAGAGCGAGTCTAATTGCTGCATCTTCTGCCATATTTCACTGACGGTTCTTCCGTCTTGCGGGATCACTCGCGCAGGACAAAGATCATAAAGCGGCTGTGTTACAAAAGGATATTTGTAGATATCACTGCGTGGTAATTCTGGTTCACACTCAGAAACCTCCTCTCCAAACAGCACAATATCAAGATCGAGCTTTCGATCTTGTAGTTTGTGCGCATCTTGAGAGCGACCCCATTTAAACTCAATTTTACGCAGCTGCTGTGAAAATTCAGTCAATGAGAGTGACGTGTCGAGCTCTATCACAAAGTTATAAAACGGATGGCTATTAAAACCGACGGGCTCACAGTGATAGATTTTAGAGCATTTAAGGTTAGTCCCTAACGATTGAAGCTCTGTCCATGCCACCCTTGCATGCTTGTCGCGGTCTATGTTCGTGCCAACACCAACATAGGCTACTGTCATGCTTGACCTCGTTCGATGATCACACCAACGGCTTTTGCTTGTGGCACTGCGCCAGGTTTAGCCAATCGGATTTTAATCCACGGCACAGAGAACTGAGTCATAATAAGCTCTGCGACTTCTTCAGCAACACGTTCTACGAGTAGAAAACGGCCATTTGCAATGTGCTCAAGTACTGCAGTGCTCACTTTCGAATAATCCAAAGCATCAACCACATCATCACTCTTGCCTGCTGGGCGGTTGTCATGAGCCATTTCAATATCAAGCACCAGTTTCTGTTTGATCTCTTGCTCCCAATCGTAAACACCGATCGTTGTAATTACTTCTAGCTGCTCAATGAAAACTTTATCCAGTGCCATGACTTGTCCTTTTAGAGGTCGGATACCCAAATTGGGGAAAAAAACGTATTATTTGCGTAATTCGAGATATGATATCAATTACTCTTGGATTGAGCATTATTTTCCCATCGTTAGGCGTATAACCGTTAAAGGACAGACATGACCCCATTGGCACTTATCATGATCATTGCTGCCTACTTACTAGGTTCAATCTCTAGTGCGGTCTTGATATGCCGAGTTTTGAGGCTCCCAGATCCTCGAACAGTAGGTTCTAACAACCCAGGAGCAACCAATGTCCTGCGTGTTGGCGGTAAAGGCGCAGCAGCTGCCGTCCTTTTGTGTGACATGCTGAAAGGCACTATCCCTGTCTGGCTTGGCTACTACCTCAAGATCGACCCAATCATTCTTGGGGTTGTGGCAATTGCGGCGTGTCTTGGCCATATGTATCCGATCTTCTTCCACTTCAAAGGTGGTAAAGGCGTGGCAACCGCACTTGGCGCTATCGCCCCAATAGGATTCGATCTAACCGGAATGATCATGGCGACTTGGTTAGTGGTCGCGTTTTTGTTTCGTTACTCTTCTTTAGCGGCACTGGTTACTGTGCTACTTGCCCCTTTCTACGCTTGGTTAGTCAAACCTCAATACACATTGCCAGTAGCCATGCTGTGCTGTTTGATCGTGTTACGTCACCACCAGAATATCCGCCGCCTACTCGATGGCAGCGAACCAAAACTCGGACAAAAAAAATCGGCTTAAACTGTCACGTCTAAGCCGAACCATAATATTCAGTATTTAAAGCTTATAGCAGATGTTTATCTAAAAACGTCTTCAGCATTGTGTTCACAAACTCTGGTTGCTCTAACGAGCTAATATGACCTGCGCCAGGAATCACCACTAATTCACTGCCCGTAATGCAATCGTGCATTAGGTATGACTCAAGTACCGGACGTGGTTTATCTTCTTGTCCTACAGCAATCAAAACAGGCAGAGCAAAGTTCTCTACCGATTCAATCATATCGCGACGTCCAAACACCATTCGACCAATTCGTGCCACTTCTTCAGCGTTGTCGCCCTCAAGAGCTGATAACTGCTGAGTAAACCCTTCCACTAAAGCTGGCGTGTTGGTTTGCGTATCATTAGCGAAGAACAGTGGAACAACCGCTTCAACAATTGGCTGAGGAACCGTCTTGGTTTGAGTGATGGTATCTAACATGCTGAAGTACTTTGCGTGAGCAACTTCTGGTTCTAAACCCACAAAAGTATCCATTAGAACCAAAGACTTAATACGTGCAGGTGCAAGTTCCGCTAACTCAGTCCCCCACATACCGCCAACCGATAAGCCAACCACTGAGAATTCTTCGATCTCTAAATGATCAAGCAGAGCCAAAACGTGCTGAGCGTAATCTTTCAAGTTACGCATCGAAGTGGGTGCTGCTTGAGATTCACCATGAGACCAAAGCTCTGGAACAATACAGCGATACTGAGTTTTTAACGCTTCGATCTGCGGCTTCCACATTGCACTATCCCAAAGGTAGCTGTGGCCGAGTACAACAACAGGGCCTTGACCTTCATCTAGGTACGCCATCGATTGATTGTCTACTGTGAACTTGTTCATTTTCTTCCCTAATCTCTATCAGCAATTATTTATCGACATACAGTCGGTAAGCTAGGATATAAAAACGGCCGCACAAGGCGACCGTTTATCGAAACACTATAGTCAATTACGCAATTGGCTCTAGCTGGTCAATAGGCCAACGCGGTGTGGCATGAACAGACAAATCAGCCGTTTCGCCATTCTTTAGGCGCTGCATGCCCGCATAAGCGATCATCGCACCATTATCTGTACAGAATTCTGTGCGTGGGTAGTACACCTCACCACCGACTTTCTTAGCAAGAGCTTCAAGCTCAACACGCAGTTGTTTGTTGGCACTTACACCGCCAGCAATCACTATACGTTTCATGCCCGTTTCAACCAAGGCTCGCTTACACTTGATTACTAAGGTTGCACAAACAGCTTCTTGGAATGCATAAGCGATATCAGCGCGAGTTTGGTCATCATTATCGTTATCGCGAATGGTATTCGCTGCGAACGTCTTCAAACCAGAAAAGCTCATATCTAGACCCGGACGATCGGTCATTGGACGCGGGAACTTAAAATGACCCGGAGTGCCTTTTTCCGCCAAACGAGATAACAGTGGACCACCAGGGTAATCTAAGCCCATCAGTTTCGCGGTTTTATCAAACGCTTCACCCGCTGCATCATCAATCGATTCACCAAGGATTCGGTATTCACCAATACCTTTCACTTCTACCATCATGGTATGGCCGCCAGAAACCAGCAGAGCCACAAATGGGAATGGTGGTGGGTTATCTTCTAGCATTGGCGCAAGAAGGTGACCTTCCATATGGTGAACAGGCACTGCAGGCACTCCCCACGCATAAGCAATACTGCGACCAATCGTTGCACCAACCAGCAGTGCACCCACTAAACCAGGGCCAGCCGTGTAAGCCACACCATCAATGTCTTTCGACGTTAGGTTCGCTTCAGCTAATGCCGCTTTAATAAGAGGAATTGTTTTTTTCACGTGGTCACGTGAAGCTAGCTCAGGTACCACACCACCGTAATCGGCGTGCAGCTTTACTTGGCTATATAATTGATGAGAAAGCAGCCCTTGCTCATCATCATAAATCGCGATTCCTGTTTCATCACAAGAGGTTTCAATACCAATAATGCGCATAATTTTCTCGGCACGCTTTCGTCTAAAATGGGAAATTAGCGCAATATTACCCTGCCTAAGCTCTTCAAACAAATATTGTACAGACTATAATCGACAAAGTGCTTTACAAAGCCACTGTGATCGGATTAAAATTCCGCACCATTTTTGATCAAGCTGGTTAATGGCCAAACGCGAATAGAGAGTTAGCTCGATGGGTAACTTCTCTGATTTGGTACTGAGTAGCCAGCGATAATGAATAACCCCTGAGGTGAAAGGCATATGCCAATAGTTAAAGTACGTGAAAACGAACCGTTCGACGTTGCACTACGTCGTTTCAAGCGCTCTTGTGAAAAAGCAGGTATCCTTTCTGAAGTTCGCCGTCGCGAGCACTACGAAAAGCCAACTACAGTTCGCAAACGCGCTAAAGCAGCAGCTCAAAAGCGTCACGCTAAGAAGCTAGCTCGCGAAAACGCACGTCGCGTTCGCCTGTACTAATAACTTAATCCATAAGGACTGAGTTATGGCTCTTATTGAACAACTCAAAGAAGAGCAAAAATTAGCGATGAAAGCCAAGGACAAACCGCGCCTTGGCACTATCCGCTTAGCTCTTTCAGCAATTAAGCAACGTGAAGTTGACGAACGGATCACTCTGAACGATGACGACATTCTTGCTGTATTAGTTAAAATGGTTAAGCAACGTCGCGATTCTGTTGCTCAATATGAATCAGCAAATCGTCAAGATCTTGCTGACGTGGAAAAAGCAGAAATTACGGTACTTGAAGGCTTTATGCCTCAACCGCTAACTGATGAAGAAGTTATTGCACTACTTGATAGCGCAATCGCTGAAGCTCAACCAGCGGGCATGCAAGACATGGGTAAAGTAATGGCTATCTTGATACCACAAATTCAAGGGCGTGCAGATATGGGTAAAGTTAGTGGTTTAGTTCGTTCTAAACTCGCTTAATCCCAAATCAAATTGCAACAAGCCGTGCAATCCTTCGGAACGCACGGCTTGTTTGTATCTGTAACCTATTCAAACTATTATTATCCACACTCTCAGTTAGTGCATTTTTCTAAGGTTTTATGGCAGGACACATCCCGCGTAGTTTCATCGATGATCTCCTAGCGCGTCTCGACATTGTCGACATTGTGGACGCACGCGTGAAACTTAAGAAAAAAGGCAAAAACTATGGTGCTTGTTGCCCATTCCACAACGAAAAGACCCCTTCTTTTAGCGTAAGCCAAGAAAAACAGTTTTATCACTGCTTTGGTTGTGGCGTACACGGTAATGCTATCGACTTCATTATGGAGTTCGAACGTCTCGATTTTGTTGAAGCGATTGAAGAGCTTGCCTCTTTCTTAGGCCTCGATGTTCCTAGAGAGCAACGTAGCGGCGAGATATCAACAGCACCAAGAGCCAACAGCGAACAAAAACGTAACCTCTACGATTTGATGGGCGGCATCAGTAATTTTTACCGCTCTCAACTGAAAATATCAGCCAACAAACCTGCGATTGATTACCTAAAGAATCGTGGCCTTTCGGGCGAGATCGTCCAGAAGTTTGGCATTGGGTATGTGGCCGATGAGTGGGACTTAGTTCGTAAGAACTTTGGCCAACAGAAAGAAGCCCAAGACATGCTCGTAACTGGCGGCATGTTAATTGAGAACGATAAAGGTAACCGATACGACCGATTCCGTGGACGCGTAATGTTCCCGATTCGCGATCGTCGTGGCCGTGTGATTGGTTTTGGTGGTCGTGTATTAGAAGACGGTACTCCAAAATATCTCAACTCACCAGAAACGCCTATCTTCCATAAAGGTAAAGAGCTTTACGGCCTTTATGAAGTGCTGCAAGCCTACCGTGAACCGCCGCAAATACTTGTGGTTGAAGGTTACATGGATGTCGTGGCATTAGCGCAATATGGTGTTGATTACTCAGTAGCATCACTGGGCACCTCGACAACCGGCGACCATGTTCAAATGTTGTTCCGTCAAACCAGCACTGTGGTTTGTTGTTACGATGGTGACCGAGCAGGTAAAGAGGCCGCATGGCGCGCACTAGAAAACGCACTTGAGTATCTCAAAACCGGTAACACGCTTAAGTTTCTGTTCTTGCCCGACGGTGAAGACCCAGACAGCTATATTAGAGAGCATGGCAAAGCCGCTTTTGAACAACTGGTCCACAATGCGACGCCGCTTTCGACCTATTTGTTCGATAACCTGATTGAAATACACAAGTTAAACTTGGGAACAACCGAAGGGAAATCGGCACTGCGCGCACACGCTAGCGCATTGATTAACAAAATCCCTGACAGTTACTTCCAAGAGTTGCTCGAAAAATTGCTCGATGAGCGCACTGGATTTGATAACCAATTGAGGCGAGCGCGTGTTCATACACAGAACCCGATACCTCAACCGCATAAAGAGCTGAAACGCACTCCAATGCGTGAAGTTATCGCTTTGCTTATCCAAAATCCGAGCTATGCTGATATGGTACCGGATTTATCAAGTGTCAAAGGCTTACAGCTGCCTGGACTAAGTTTATTCGTCGAAGTACTTGATAAATGCCATGCGCATCCCCATATCAACACAGGCCAATTATTAGAGCATTGGCGACACAATAAACATGAGGCTCTTCTGTCTCGTCTCGCGAGCTGGGAAATCCCCCTCGACGAAGACAATCAAGAAGACATATTTTTAGACTCATTGGACAATATACTTGCCCAGTGCGTTGAAAAACAAATTGAAAACCTGCAGGCCAAAGCAAGAAGCGTCGGTTTATCAGCCGAAGAAAAAAGGGAGCTACTAGCTTTAATGCTAGATCTAAAAGCGTAACCCTGTTTGATTAGTCAGCATTTAATAAATTTGTTAACATAATTGGTTTGCATTTGAGAATGCAACGTCCTTCACCAGACCTGAAGTTGGATATCATCTATGGATCAAAATCCGCAGTCACAGCTTAAATTACTTGTTATTAAAGGCAAGGAACAAGGCTATCTGACCTACGCCGAAGTAAACGACCACCTACCTGCAGAAATCGTGGATTCTGAACAGGTAGAAGACATCATTCAAATGATTAACGACATGGGTATCAAGGTAGTTGAAACTGCACCTGATGCTGATGATCTAGCACTTAATGATGACGATGCCAATATAGATGAAGATGCAGCCGAAGCTGCAGCTGCTGCGCTTTCAAGCGTAGAAAGCGAGATTGGCCGTACTACTGACCCAGTTCGTATGTACATGCGTGAAATGGGTACAGTTGAACTACTGACTCGTGAAGGCGAAATCGACATTGCGAAGCGTATTGAAGATGGTATCAATACAGTTCAACTATCGGTTGCTGAGTACCCAGGCACTATTCCATACATCTTGGAACAGTTTGACCGCGTACAAGCAGAAGAGATTCGCTTAACAGACCTAATCAATGGCTTTGTTGACCCAGACGACGATGGCACAGCTGCGCCAACGGCGACTCACATCGGTTCAGAACTTGCTGAAACTGATCTGGAAGACGAAGACAAAGAAGACGCAGAAGACGACGAGGAAGAGGAAGAAGAAGATACAGGTATCGATCCTGAACTTGCTCTTGAGAAGTTCACAGCACTTCGTACTAGCTACCAGAATCGTCAGCTAGCGATCAACGAGTACGGCCATGAAAGCCCGAAAGCAACGCTTGCAACGACAATGATGCAAGACGTATTCAAAGAGTTCCGTCTAACACCAAAACAGTTTGATTACCTAGTAAACGAACTGCGTAACTCTATGGATCGCGTACGTACTCAAGAACGCCTAATCATGCGTCAAACGGTTGAGTACGGCAAAATGCCGAAGAAATCTTTCATTGCTCTATTTACTGGTAACGAATCTAGCGAAGCATGGTTGGATGAAGTTCTTGCTTCAGACAAGCCATACGCAGAAAAGATCAAACGTAACGAGCACGACATCCGTCGCTCTATCCAAAAACTGGATATGATCGAACGTGAAACGTCTCTTACTGTTCAAAGCATCAAAGATATCAGCCGTCGTATGTCTATCGGTGAAGCGAAAGCTCGTCGTGCGAAGAAAGAGATGGTTGAAGCGAACTTACGTCTAGTAATCTCGATTGCTAAGAAGTACACAAACCGTGGTCTACAATTCCTGGATCTAATCCAAGAAGGTAACATCGGTCTGATGAAAGCGGTAGATAAGTTTGAATACCGTCGTGGTTACAAGTTCTCTACTTATGCTACGTGGTGGATCCGTCAAGCAATCACTCGTTCGATTGCCGACCAAGCTCGTACTATCCGTATTCCGGTTCACATGATCGAAACGATCAACAAACTAAACCGTATCTCTCGTCAAATGCTACAAGAGATGGGTCGTGAACCACTTCCGGAAGAGTTGGCTGAGCGCATGCAAATGCCTGAAGACAAGATCCGTAAAGTACTGAAAATCGCTAAAGAGCCAATCTCAATGGAGACACCAATCGGTGACGACGAAGATTCGCACCTAGGTGATTTCATCGAGGATACAACGCTAGAACTGCCTTTAGACTCTGCAACGGCAACAAGCCTGCGCGGCGCAACTAAAGACGTTCTTGCAGGCCTAACTCCTCGTGAAGCGAAAGTACTGCGTATGCGTTTCGGTATCGACATGAACACTGACCACACTCTAGAAGAAGTGGGTAAGCAGTTCGACGTTACTCGTGAACGTATCCGTCAGATCGAAGCAAAAGCACTGCGAAAACTTCGTCACCCAAGCCGCTCAGAAACTCTGCGTAGCTTCCTAGACGAGTAATTACACGCTTTAGTGTGGTTAGCTTTTAAGCATAAAATAAAAAAGGTGAGCGTTGGCTCACCTTTTTTTTATCCGTGTGATTTAAGTGGCTAAGATGTAAGCGGAATTGCCCCTTATAGTGTCTAGACACCACTGAATGCTTCCCCTATAATCTATGCCCTACGGCCCCTTAGCTCAGTGGTTAGAGCGCACGACTCATAATCGTTCGGTCCCCAGTTCAAATCTGGGAGGGGCCACCAAATTAGAAAAGCCAGAACAGTTCACGCTGCTCTGGCTTTTTGCTTTTCTGATTCAGTACCAATCACACCCTGCACTTCCGAACCAAAAACGAATCGTCCCGCACACAATTCCAATTGCCTCTCTGTGACTAAACATACTTTTCTTTTATAAAAAAATCGGCAATATGAGAGTACATAAATCGCTCAATAGTTCAGGGAAGACTCATGAAAGACGAAACACTCTCGATTCACTTCGGTTACGACACTGATCCAACAACCAAATCGGTTGCCACTCCAATCTACCAAACCGTCGCGTACGAATTCGATGACGCACAACACGGCGCCGACCTCTTCAACCTTGCGGTGCCAGGCAATATCTACACTCGCATAATGAACCCAACCAATGATGTGTTAGAAAAACGCATGGCCGCCTTAGAAGGAGGTATCGCAGGCTTAGTGGTAAGTGCGGGCAGTGCTGCGATCAACTACGCGATTCAAACGTTGGCGCAAATCGGTGACAACATTGTCTCAACGCCTCAGCTTTACGGTGGTACTTACACCCTATTTGCTCACATGTTGCCAAACCAAGGAATTGAAGTTCGTTTTGCTAAAGACGACAAACCAGAAAGCTTAGCGGCACTGATCGATGAAAAAACCAAGGCGGTTTACTGTGAAAGTATCGGTAACCCAGCAGGTAATATTATCGACTTAGAGCGTGTTGCTGAACTTGCTCACGCACAAGGTGTACCTGTGATTGTTGATAACACGGTGGCGACGCCTGTACTGTGTAAACCTATCGATTTTGGTGCTGACATCGTGGTGCACTCACTAACTAAATACGTGGGTGGTCACGGTACAACGTTAGGTGGCGTGATTGTCGACTCAGGTAAATTCCCATGGGCACAGCACAAGGACCGCTTCCCTGTGTTTAATCAGCCAGAGCCTTCTTATCATGGCGTGGTTTATACCGAGGCCTTTGGTGAGGCTGCGTTTATTGGTCGTGCTAGAACGGTTCCCCTACGTAATACAGGTGCAGCACTGTCACCAATGAATGCTTTCATGTTGATGCAAGGTTTGGAGACGTTGTCGCTACGCATGGAGCGACACACAGAGAATGCCTTGAAAGTAGCGGAATACCTCAAGCAACACGAGAAAGTCAGTTGGGTAAGTTACGCTGGCCTGCCTGATTCAGAATTCTATCCACTCGCTGAAAAGTACATGCAAGGTAAGCCATCGGCCATTCTATCTTTTGGTTTAAAAGACGGTTATGAAGCCGGTGTTCGCTTCTATGATGCACTGCAAATCTTCAAGCGCTTAGTTAACATTGGCGATGCGAAATCTCTCGCTTGTCACCCAGCTTCGACGACACACCGTCAACTAAGCGAAGCTGAACAGAAACAAGCCGGTGTATCACCGGAGATGATTCGCCTATCAGTAGGTATCGAGCACATTGACGATATCTTGGCTGACCTAGAGCAAGCACTGAGCGCTTAATGACGCTACAGCTAGCTCTAACACTGATCGTTAACTAACAGACATAAAAAAGCCCATCACAGGATGGGCTTCTTATTATCTATATCTTAGGTAAGCTGTCGATTACTCAACTGTTACCGCTTTCGCTAGGTTACGAGGTTGGTCAACGTCGGTACCTTTTATTAGTGCGACATGGTAAGACAGCAGCTGCATCGGTACTGTGTAGTAGATAGGCGCTGTTACTTCACTTACGTGAGGCATCTTGATGATCTTCATGTTCTCATCGCTTTCAAAGCCCGCATCTTCATCAGCGAATACGTAAAGTAGACCGCCACGAGCACGCACTTCTTCAACGTTCGATTTCAGCTTCTCTAGCAAGTCGTTGCTTGGTGCAATAACGACTACAGGCATATCTGCATCGATAAGAGCCAAAGGACCGTGCTTAAGCTCACCAGCTGCGTATGCTTCTGCGTGGATGTAAGAGATCTCTTTCAGTTTAAGAGACGCTTCCATCGCGATTGGGTAGAACTCACCACGACCCAAGAACAGTGTGTGATGCTTATCAGCAAAATCAGGTGCCAGTGCTTCAATTTCTTTATCGAACGCTAATGCTTTCTCGATATCAGCAGGCAGTTGGTGAAGTGCTTGAACGATTTCCGCTTCTTTTTCTTCATTGATACGACCTTGTAGACGACCAATTGACGTTACCATCATCAGCATCGCTGCTAGTTGAGTTGTGAAAGCTTTAGTAGAAGCAACACCGATCTCTGTTCCTGCGCGAGTCATGAAGGCAAAATCAGATTCACGAACCAGTGAAGAACCCGCAACGTTACAGATAGTCATTGCAGACATATAACCCTTCTCTTTTGCAAGACGAAGTGCAGCAAGCGTATCCGCCGTTTCACCAGATTGAGACAGAGTCACCAATAGGCTGTTCGGACGAACAACGAAATCACGGTAACGGAATTCAGAAGCAATCTCTACGTCACAGCTTACGCCAGCTAGAGATTCAAACCAGTAACGCGCTGCCATGCCTGAGTTGTAAGACGTACCACATGCGATGATCTGCACGTGTTCAACCTTGCTTAGGATCTCTTCAGCTTTAACGCCGATCGCGTTAGTGATAACCGAAGTGTCAGAGATACGGCCTTCCATTGTATTGATCAGCGCTGTTGGCTGCTCGAAGATCTCTTTCTGCATGAAGTGGCGGTATTGACCTTTGTCACCTGCGTCGTGTTCAGCGTTTGACTCAACGATTTCACGCTCAACACGCTCACCCGCTACATCAAATACCGTAACATCACGACGAGTTACCTCAGCAACATCACCTTCTTCTAGGTACATGAAGCGACGAGTTACGCTCAGTAGCGCCAGTTGATCAGAAGCAAGGAAGTTCTCGCCGACACCAAAACCGATAACGATCGGGCTACCAGAACGAGCTACAACGATACGGCTAGGATCTTTACGATCAACCGCAACCGTGCCGTACGCACCGTCTAATTGTTTTGCTGTTTTCTGTAGCGCTTCAACCAAAGAAGCTGAAGTGCGAAGTTCCCACTCAACTAAGTGAGCAATAACTTCTGTATCCGTTTGTGAAGTAAATACGTAACCACGCTCTTGCAGCATAGCGCGCAGTGCTTCGTGGTTTTCGATAATGCCATTGTGTACAACGGCAATATCACCAGACATGTGTGGGTGTGCGTTCGCTTCAGACGGCTCACCGTGTGTCGCCCAACGTGTATGAGCGATACCTGTACCACCAATCACTTGTTGCTCTTCTACTGCGTCAGCTAGCTCTTGTACTTTACCTAGGCGGCGTACACGAGTTAGGTTAGATTCAGTATCGACTACAGCGACACCAGCTGAATCGTAGCCACGGTATTCTAGACGACGAAGGCCTTCTACTAAAATTTCAGCTACATCACGCTGTGCTACTGCACCAACAATTCCACACATAGTTTCACTCCATCAATTTTGTTTTATTCCTATTGGCAGCAAGCAAAGGCCAAATCTTCATTAAGATCAATTATAGGAAGGTAAATGCATAATACTTAAATTTGTTTTTACGCTGGATCGGTCAGGATCACTCGAACATCATGTGATTCGATACTTGCTTTGGATTCTTCGCCTAAGTCTGTATCGGTAATTAAGATGTCAATGTGTTCCCATGCCAGCTCTAAGTTCGGGATCTTTCGTCCCACCTTTTCCGACTCAACCATCACGATCACTTCTCGTGACACTTCAGCCATTACTTTGCTCAGGCCAACCAGTTCGTTAAACGTGGTTGTGCCTCTATCGAGGTCGATACCATCAGCCCCAATAAATAGTTGGTCAAAATCGTAAGCACGAAGTACCGACTCTGCAACTTTGCCTTGGAAAGAGTCCGAATGGGTATCCCAAGTGCCGCCAGTCATTAATAACGTCGGCTCGCTTTCAAGCTCATTAAGCGCATTAGCAACGTGCAATGAGTTGGTCATAACAACCAAGCCACGCTTAGCATTAAGCTGCTGAATTAGAGCACCGGTCGTACTGCCACTATCGATCACGATGCGGTTATGGTCGCGAATTAAATCTGCAGCGGCTTTTGCCAATGAAATCTTTCGAGTCGAAACTTGTTGACCCAGCTCTTCGTTGACAACCTCTTTCGGTAACGAAATCGCACCACCATAACGGCGTAAAAGCTGACCGTTTTTCTCTAAAGACGCCAAGTCCTTTCTAATAGTGACTTCTGAGGTTTCGAACTTAGCGGATAATTCATCAACACTAACCTCCCCTTTTTCATTCACTAGGTTAGAAATTGCATGTCTTCTGAGCTGAGTGTTTCGTTTCGACATTTAAAAAAGGCCATTAAGTTTCGATATGAAACATATTATAGTTACAACGAAACTATTTAGTCCATTTATTTTGATCCAAAAAATTAATAAATAGCGATAAAACCTTGTCCTAAGACAATTGTTAAGCAGTGATATTGAACTCATTAGGTGGTAGAATCCGCACCCGAAAAGAAAAAAAATTACAAAACTGACTGTTATTTTTTTGCAACTTACCCCCTATATAGTGGGGTAAGTCACAGAAAACCGATATTGAATCAAAATCTTTTAGTCATAAAATGACTAAAATTGATGAAAGACTTACAACTCTGAAGGACATATTGGAAGTCCCGCGCTTTTACACAACAGGCACAAAATGTTGATGTAGCGGACCAATCTTCAGAACTTAAATAAATTTCAAATTGTAACAATACTTACCGGAGAGTACCTTCCATGAAAAAGACCAAAATCGTATGTACGATTGGCCCTAAAACTGAATCTGTAGAGAAGCTAACTGAACTAGTAGATGCTGGCATGAACGTTATGCGTCTTAACTTCTCTCACGGTGATTTCGCAGAGCACGGCACTCGTATCGCGAACTTCCGTAAAGTAATGGAAAACAAAGGTGAGCAACTTGCTATCCTTCTAGATACTAAAGGTCCAGAAATTCGTACTATCAAACTTGAAGATGGTAACGACGTAGATCTAGTAGCTGGTCAAGAGTTCACTTTCACAACTGACGCAACAGTTGTTGGTAACAAAGACGTAGTAGCAGTAACTTACCTAGGTTTCGCTAAAGACCTAACAGCAGGTAACACTATCCTTGTTGATGACGGCCTAATCGAAATGGAAGTTATCGCAACAACAGAAACTGAAGTTAAGTGTAAAGTTCTTAACAACGGTGCTCTAGGCGAAAACAAAGGTGTTAACCTTCCTGGCGTTTCTGTTCAACTTCCTGCTCTTTCTGAGAAAGACAAAGCTGACCTTAAGTTTGGTTGTGAGCAAGGCGTAGATTTCGTTGCTGCTTCTTTCATCCGTAAAGAAGAAGACGTTAAAGAAATCCGTGAGCTTCTAAACGCTAACGGCGGCGAGAACATCCACATCATTTCTAAGATTGAAAACCAAGAAGGTGTAGATAACTTCGATTCAATCCTTGAAGCTTCTGACGGCATCATGGTTGCTCGTGGTGACCTAGGTGTTGAAATCCCAGCTGAAGAAGTAATCTTCGCTCAGAAGATGATGATCGAGAAGTGTAACCGTGCACGTAAGATGGTTATCACTGCAACTCAAATGCTTGACTCTATGATCAGCAACCCACGTCCAACTCGTGCTGAAGCGGGTGACGTTGCGAACGCAATCATGGATGGTACTGATGCAGTAATGCTTTCTGGTGAAACTGCTAAAGGTAAGTACCCAGTTGAAGCTGTTACTATCATGGCTCAAATCGCGAACCGTACTGATTCAGCTCTTAAAGCTGAGCTAGGTTCTCGTCTAGACAGCCCACGTCTACGCATCACTGAAGCAGTATGTAAAGGCGCCGTAGACACAGCAGAGAAGCTAGCTGCTCCTCTAATCGTTGTTGCAACTGAAGGCGGTAAATCTGCACGTTCAGTACGTAAGTACTTCCCAACTGCAAACATCCTAGCTCTAACAACTAACGAAAAGACAGCTGCACAGCTAGTTCTTACTAAAGGTGTTAAGCCAGTTCTTGTTGACTCTATCGAGAACACAGACGCGTTCTACATCAACGGTAAAGAAATCGCTCTACAATCTGGCCTAGGTAACAAAGGCGACATCGTAGTTATGGTTTCTGGTGCTCTAGTAGCTTCTGGTACTACAAACACGGCATCTGTTCACGTTCTATAAGAATGAACCGATTCGCATAAAATATAAAAGAGGGCTTCGGCCCTCTTTTTTTATGAAACAAAATCTTGCCTAACTTTTCAGTACGCTGTATTATCAATCACAATAGAACTACGTACTGTTAACCTCCAACTGACTCTTTCTAAGAGACGGATTAGCAGACTAGAAATCATATATAGATGAGGTTTGTAATGTCTAGTCCTACGCTCACTGACAAAGTATCAAAGATGATTCGCCAAGATATTCTTAATGGTGAGTTAACCCCAGGCCAAAAGCTTGTTGTTGCTGATCTAAAAGCACGCTACAACGTTGGCGCATCCCCTATTCGCGAAGCCTTGGTACAGTTATCTTGGAGCAAATACGTAAAGCTAGAGCCACAAAAAGGCTGCTGGGTATCTCCTGTATCAAAGAAAGAACTGAATGACCTATACGAAAGCCTTCGTGTTGTATCATCGGTTCTGCTTAAAAAAGCGATTGCAGCAGGTGATGAGAGCTGGGAACTGGATGTACTAACGTCTTACCATAAACTATCGCGAGTACAGTACGTATCTGAAGAGTTTGACTGTGTAGAATGGGAAGAGCGCCACCAGCAATTCCATGTCGCACTGCTTGAAGGTGCAGATTCAGAGAACATGTTTAAGTTCTTTGATGACCTAATTAACCAAGTGAAACGTTACCGCTTCCTCGCTATGTCTGCAGAAAGCGCATCAGATGATCTGTTCAATATTGATGAACACGAAATGATCATGAAACTAGTACTCTCTAAGAATGTAGAACAAGCGACTGAACTGCTTGATCAACACCTGCTAGGTTCAATGAAACGAATTGAAGAAGTTATCGAAGCGGCATAACGCTAAAGTAGCTTCTAACCAAATAAAAACGGAGCCCAATGGCTCCGTTTTTTGTTTCCAGTATTACGACTGAACTACCACCCAAAAAACTCTTTGTGATGAGTATTGAGTAGCACAACCATAGGTAAAAAATACAAAGCACTCAATTGAAAGCCAAGAATGGCTAATGTGCCTATGGTTAACCTCACTAAAAAATCGACAAACATACCACGCCTCTTTTAACCAGACTGTATGATCCCCAAACTCTTGCTCCAGCTAACCTAATTCTACTGCTGCCTTTCAAACCATTGAAAAGGCTAGCTAATCAGTTGAATTAAGTTAACGGTGTCATCCTTTTACATCTGGTAAACACTCTATTTATTACACCGTTAAGCACGATGTAATCTGAAGCAAGGTAGTTTACTTATTGTTCATTTTAGCTCAAATTTCCACCAGCATTAGACTTTAGTCTAACTGTATAGATTTTGTGACATAGGTCGCTCAAAAGTGAGATTCCTATAAAAAGGGGGAGAGATAAAGTGAGTCGGGGCCAGCTTGAAGAGGTGAAGCAAAGAGAAGACAGGACTAGATAGAAGCGAACCTAAGCGACATCATCGTAGCTAGGACACATAGAGACCGTATTACGACCAGACGATTTAGATTCGTAAAGCGCAACATCGGCACACTTGTATGAGCGAGTACTGTTACTTGTTAAATCAGTAAAGCCAACACTCACCGTTACCTTAGTTCCGGCTGCCAGTTCAATCTCTATTCGCAAGCGATCCAATACGCGCTTTGCTTCTGGCAGAGACGTGTGTGGCATCAAGAGTGCAAACTCTTCTCCTCCGACACGTGCAACAAAGTCCGTCCCACGAAGGCTATCTTGCAGAAGTTTAGCAACACCAGCGATCACACGGTCACCTTCGTCGTGGCCAAGCTCATCATTGATTCGCTTGAAGTTATCGATGTCCACCAAGGCTAAGCAGGTGGTCGCTTCGATCGGGTAACGCTCAACTAAGCGAGAATAGTAGGCCAGCTGCTCTTCGAATTTTCGTCGGTTCCAGAGATTACTCAAAGAGTCACGTTCACTTAAAATCCTCAAACGTACCTCAAGCTCCTTCCTTACGGAAATATCAACCAACGAGGTGATGTAGTAACTGACTTTGCCTGAATTGTTTTTGACCGCATGCACTCGCATGATCGCAGTAAAAGGAATACGCAGCTTGTTCTTACACTGAACCTCCCCTTCCCATACTTCTTCTTGCTCTAAATGACTCCAAATAGCCGAGCTTGAGAGCACTTGGTCGGTATTCTCAAGCAGCAACTGCAATGCATTTTGACCGATCACCTGTTTTTTGCAGTACCCAGTCATGTTCTCAAATTCGTTGTTGATCATCATTGTGCGGTGCTGCTTGTCAGAGATCATCACTGCCGACATACCATTCAATGCGGCTCGTGCCAATTTACTCTCTAGGCTTCGGCGTCGGCAGTGCGTCACCAGGTAAGCAAACGGGAAAGCGAATATCAGCACCGTAATCAGAACAATGATCTCTTCATGGGCCAAATCATCTAGATCACGCTCAGCCCGATCCATCAGTTGCTTTTGATTAAGTTGAATCAGTAAATGGACCTTTTGACTGTTCGCGAGCATAACCGTGTTAAAGGCAAACAAATTACCATCTTCAAAAACGTATCCCACCTGATCATTGGAGATCGCATCCCACGTCTTCGGCGCGATATTTTTCAGGTTATAGCCTTTTCTTTCAGGAATAGAGTCTCCGAACAACTTACCGCTGTTGTTACTCGCGATGAAGTAACCCGCGTCATTGAGAACTTCTGCTCTAAGATCGTTATCTGGTGAAAAGCTCAGACGCGACGATAAGCCCCATACATCAAGATTGATGACGAGGTAGCCTACTCTTTCGTCAGGGGTTTCTACTGGGGTAAAGACACGGATTACCGGCGAATAAGGGAAGGTGACTTCACCATGCTCAGTTTCAAGCTCAATACCCCAACCGCCAATCTGTTCGGCTTCTAGTTTTTGAGCGTATTGGAAGTAGTTAGAATCCGACCTATCTTGCAGCTGTTGAGGAAACGTCACTCTACCGGTATCAGAGGAGTAGTTAACACGCACCAATTCTTTGCCAGTGACATCTAACAGATGGATTTGTGTATACCACTTCTGGTTCACGAGAACAGATTGCCAGACCTCTTCAAGTAGATGTTTGGTTTGGTCTGAGGGAGAGGAAGCAAAGTTAACCAAGCTCTGGCTATGACTGAGTAGCTCCATGACCGAGACTAACTGAGTCTTGAGAAGATCATAATCTCGCTTGGCATACACTAACTGATGAACGGCTTGCTTAGCTGAGTAGTCAAAGCTCTGCTGTTTTACTTCTTTGTAGCGCTGCAAATAATACAGACATACTGCAGAAGACAATATGATAGAGATAATCAGCAATGTAATTATTGATTTTTTATTTCGCATTGCTAACTCAGATGAATGGAAGTGCAGCGCGGGATTATAGCACTCTATAAAATTAACAAAATAAAAGCCGCTTAAAAAAGCGGCTTTTAAGTTATTTTTTAAAGACTTATCGTCTAGGCTTTCAACGCACGTTCGCCTCGTGCGATGCCAACAACACCACTTCGAGCAACTTCAAGCACTTCCGTCACTTCAGACAGTGCCTGAATGAAGGCATCCAGTTTCTCGCTAGTACCCGCCATTTGAACCGTATATTGAGAAGCCGTGACATCAACAATCTGACCACGGAAGATATCCGCTGTGCGCTTCACTTCCGCACGAGCAAAGCCGCTCGCACGTACTTTTACCATCAACAGCTCACGTTCAATATGCTCAAGCTCAGACACTTCTTGTACTTTAAGTACGTCGATTAGCTTATGTAGCTGTTTCTGAATCTGCTCAAGCTGCATTTCGCTCGAGTTAGTAGTGACGTTCAAACGAGACAGCGTCGGATCATCGGTTGGAGATACGTTCAAAGACTCGATGTTGTAGCCACGTTGAGAAAACAAGCCAACCACACGAGAAAGCGCACCAGGTTGGTTTTCCATTAGTAGTGAAATAATGTGTCTCATATTATGTTCTCTCCGTTTTGCTTAGCCACATGTTATCCATACCCTCGCCTTTGATCTGCATTGGGTATACGTGCTCGGTGTCATCCACACTAATATCGACAAATACCAAACGGTCTTTCATCGCTAGTGCTTTTTCCAAACCTGATTCCAGTTCATCCGGAGATGAAATGCGCATACCAACGTGGCCATAAGCCTCAGCGATAGCAGCAAAATCAGGAACAGAGTCCATATATGAGTTAGAGTAACGGCCTTGATAAACAATGTCTTGCCACTGTTTTACCATGCCTAGGAAACGGTTATTAAGATTAATAATCTTAACCGGGATATTGTATTGCAGTGCTGTCGACAGCTCTTGGATATTCATTTGAATACTGCCGTCACCGGTTACCACAACCACCTCTTCATCTGGCTTAGCAAACTTAACGCCCATACCAGCAGGCAGGCCAAAGCCCATCGTGCCTAGACCACCAGAGTTAATCCAACGACGTGGCTTGTTAAACGGGTAGTATAAAGCAGCAAACATTTGGTGTTGACCTACGTCAGAAGCAACATAGGCATCGCCATTGGTTACTTTATGCAGTGTTTCAATTACTTGCTGTGGTTTGATGCGCTCAGACGATTTCTCGTAAGCTAGGCAGTCACGCTCTTGCCACTGCTTGATTTCACTCCACCAGCTTTCAATCGCTTCTGCATCGTTAGTGCCGCCTTGCTCAACGAGCAAGTTCACCATGCTCTCTAGAACCTTTTCAGCAGAACCTACAATCGGTAGATCCACTTTTACGTTCTTAGAGATCGAAGATGGGTCGATATCAATGTGCATGATCTTCGCATCAGGGCAGTACTTATCTAGGTTATTAGTCGTTCGATCATCGAAACGTACGCCAATACCAAAGATCAAATCCGCATTGTGCATCGCCATATTGGCTTCATATAAACCATGCATGCCTAACATACCCAAAGAGTTCTTATGGGTGCCAGGGAAAGCGCCAAGCCCCATTAGGGTGCTTACCACAGGTAAATTCAGTGCCTCTGCTAATTTTAACAGCGGCTTATCTGCCTCAGAAATAACCGCACCACCACCGACATAAAGTACCGGCTTCTTCGCTTCAAGAAGGGCTTTTAGCGCCTTTTTGATCTGACCTTTATGACCCGTAACCGTTGGGTTATACGAACGCATTTTGAGCGTTTCTGGGTATTCATAAGGAAGCTTGATTTGTGGGTTTAAGATGTCTTTCGGCAGATCAATAACCACAGGACCGGGACGTCCTGTCGTTGAAATATAGAATGCTTTTTTAACGACTTCAGGGATATCTTCCGCTTTCTTAACTAAGAAGCTGTGTTTAACGATCGGGCGTGATACACCCACAATGTCACACTCTTGGAAGGCGTCGTTACCAATAAGGTTATTTGGTACGTTACCAGAAATAACAATCATTGGGATTGAGTCCATGTAGGCTGTTGCAATGCCAGTAACGGTATTGGTCGCACCTGGACCAGAACACACAAGTACTACGCCCGGTTTGCCGGTAGAACGAGTATAGCCATCTGCCATGTGGGTAGCAGCTTGTTCGTGTCGTACTAATACGTGTTTGATTTCAGCAGTTTTAGCATGCAGCGCATCGTAGATATCAAGTACAGAACCACCTGGGTAACCAAAGATTTGTTCTACACCCTCTTCAATTAGAGACTGCACCACCATCTCAGCGCCGGATAACATTTCAGCGCCGGATGACATGGCTGTTTCAGGTTTTGTTGTCATATTGCTCTCCTCACCAGTTTCCAATCATATTTGGTGAACATGTTGGGCTGGTTTTTCATAGTCTAGGGCTTATTCGTAGCCTAATTCGAAATACTTCCACTTTTTCGGCTATGGCTGTCTGTCGTGATAACAACAAACAGTAATACGAAACAACTTTAACGCTTTATTATCATCTGGTCTAACACCTGTTATTCGGCAACTGTGCCAAAAAACCAACTATTAGCTCAAAGCATTAAATAAAACCCAACCCAGCCCCCCACGCTAGGTTTAAACACTAGTTAGCGAACAAAAAAAAGCACTTAATATTTTAATAGATTGCTATTTATCGATAAACCACGAGCTTGCTGGTGTGCGCTTTCGCACATTGTGCTGTGTCATTAGATACAAAAAATCCCCCTAAAAATGCAATCACATTCGTAGGGGGATTTTTAAACAACTGAAAATTTATCTAAGCAGAAAACTACTTATCTTTAGGCTTTTCGTTGTACATTTCTTCGATTTCGTCTTGATACTTATCGTTGATAACTTTACGACGCAATTTTTGAGTTGGTGTCAGTTCACCATCATCCATAGAAAATGCTTTTGGTAGCAGTTTGAATTTCTTCACTTGCTCAAACTTAGCCAGTTCTTGCTGTAGGTCATTCACACGCTTTTCTAGCATCTCGACGATTTGGTGATGCTTAACCAGCTCAACGCGATCGTGATACTTGATATTAAGCTCTTTGGCGTACTCTTCTAGCGAGTCATAACAAGGAACAATCAGCGCAGAAACGAATTTGCGTGTATCAGCGATAACAGCAATCTGTTCGATAAAGTGATCTTTACCAATCGCACCTTCAACCACTTGCGGGGCAATATACTTACCACCAGAAGTTTTCATCAGCTCTTTGATACGATCAGTAATGAACAGGTTACCATTTTCATCAAAATGACCCGCATCACCAGTTTTCAAGAAACCGTGCTCATCGAATGTCTTAGCTGTCTCTTCTGGCATCTTGTAATAGCCACGCATCACCATTGGACCACGAACAAGAATCTCGTCCTTCGCACCAATTTTTACTTCTGCGCCCGGCATCGACATACCAATCGAATCAGGGTTAAAACAGCGGTCATCCCAACAAGATACTGTTGCTGTGGTTTCTGTCATGCCGTAACCAAGTTTTACGTTGATACCGATAGCATGGAAGAAACGACCAATCGTCTCATCAAGCTTTGCGCCACCACATGGCATAAAGTTGATGTTGCCACCTAGTAGAGCGCGCAGTTTAGATAGCACAAGCTTATCGGCTAGTGCATGGCTCTTTTTCAGAATTAACGATGGAGTACGACCTTCCTGGTGACAAACTGAAAGCTTTGCTCCCATGTTCACCGCCCAAGTAAATAGCACTTTACGAATAAATGGCGCTTTAGATACCTTCTCGTGAATCGCAGAGAAGATCTTCTCATAGAAACGTGGAACCGCACACATTACTGTTGGTTTCACATCGCTTAACGCATCACGCACTTGCATCGTGTCTTGCAGGTAGCAGTTGGTTGCGCCTTTATAGAGAACGTAGAACGTCCAAGCACGCTCAAATACGTGTGACAGAGGTAGGAAACACAGTGAGACATCGTCTTTGCTTAGGCTAAGGCGCTCATCGTGGCCTTCTAACTGGTAGCCAATATTGGTGTAATCAAGCATTACGCCTTTTGGCTGACCTGTGGTACCAGAGGTATAGATAAGAGTCAGTAAGTCGTCCATGCTTGCATCAGCAAGACGCATGTCAAGTTCAGCTTGTTGTGCTTCAACGCCACGCGCCATGAAGTCAGTCCACGATACTGCAAAGTTGTGGCCTTGGAGGTCAATGTCATCAGACATAGCAATAACCACTTCTAACTGTTCGCACTCTTCAAACAGGCTAACAGCCGCATCGAATTGAACCTGTTCGCCAACGAATAAGATCTTCACATCTGCGTTTTGGATGATGTAAGAAGACTGTGCTGCTGTGTTCGTCGGATAAATCGGCACAGTCACAAGACGCGCTTGTAAAGATGCAAAATCTGCCACTGTCCATTGAGGCATATTATTCGAATAGATACCGATCTTATCCTGAACTCTCAGTCCTTGAGCCAACAGTGCTAATGAAAGCGTATCGATTTGTTGTCCAAACTGTTCCCAGCTAATGCCTTGCCATACATTGTCTACTTTGTGCTTCAAAGCTGTACGGTTGCCGCCTTGGGCAATTTGGTCACGAAGTCTTTTTACGATATGAAAATCTAAATTGGCCATCTCTTTACCTTTGGCTTACACCTGTAAGCTTTTTTGAGCGCACAAGTGTACCTCTGATCATGGAAAAGGCAACTGATGAAGCTCAAAGTTATAAGTAATAGTACGTCTCACGCTAAGTTTTCTATCAACAAAAATAGCAGGTACAAAAAAGCCCCAAGCCAGTCTCCTAGCTTAGGGCTTATAAATCATAGGGATTAGTGTCTAGTTAAGTGCCACTACTTCGCCACAGATCATCATTAACTGATCTCGTAACCAAATGTGTCCTTTGTCCTTTTCACTTGATTCGTGCCAGCTTAGGAAGCCAGAAATCGCCGCATTATCGAATGGGAAATCTAGAATCTGAAGCTGCTCTTTGTTTGCTGCATGTTCTACCATCCAACGAGGAGCAATTGTTACTAGTTCAGATTGGCCTACAACGTAAAGAACGTTGCTTAGGCTCGTGCCTTCGTAGAAAGGCATGCAGTCTAGGTCACGGTAAGCTTGCTCAGAGAAGCTACGTTGACCATGGATGCGAGACAGTTTTGCGTGCTTTTCGTTAAGCAGCTCTGCCGCAGAAACTTCACCGTTGATACGTGGGTGAGAAGCAGAAGCAACCACAACTAATTCGTCTTGGAAGATTTCAGTGCTTGAGAAGCCTTGCTCATCAAAACGAGCGTAATCAATAACGAAGTCGATTTCTTGGTAGCGCATACGCTCAGAAAGTTGACGATCGAATTCAGCATCCATGTGCAGTTTCACGCTAGGTGCTTGCTCGTTGATTGTCGACATAATCTTAGGAGCAAAACGCATATCACAAGGGCTGCAAATCGCTAGTTTGAACAGGCGAGAAGACGACTCTGGAGAGAACACAGAACTTGGTAGTTCGTTGCGTACTAACTGTAGCGCTTGGCGGATTGGACCAAACAACTGACGAGCACGTTGAGTCGGTTGAATACCACGACCTTGACGCATGAATAGTTCGTCGTTAAACATCACTTTTAGACGAGCAACAGCGTTACTTACAGCAGGCTGAGACATACCCAGATTGTGAGCTGCACGTGTAATGTTTTGCTCTTGCATAACTGCATCAAATACAGTCAAAAGATTTAAGTCGACTCCACGAAGTGTGCTTTCCATTCTGTAGCTTGCAATAGCACTCATTGCGTCTTTCTTATCTAACATTCAAGTTGCCTCTTGTCGGTTCGACAGCGTTAAATTGGTAATGGTATGAGAATAGATAACCACTAATTCTTATATTTATCAGACCGATGTTTTTCGGATTGACATTACTATTAACCAATGCATCTCGAGCTACCAACAAGATTGATAAAGAATAATTTTATTTTACCTTAATGATTAAACAACATCTAAAAATCAATTATTTATAGAGTTATAAAAAAACATAAAATGCGTCACTTATGAGTTTAATTTCGACTTATTTAGCTGTTCTATCGTTTGGTTACATTTGTTACAACTTATTGAACTCGTGAATTGTTCAACCGGCCAATTCAGAAATAGCACTTATGAGTTAGGTGAGCGATGCATAACTTGGAAAGTCGACCTTGTCCCAAAGTTGCTTTCTTAAATCATCTTGATTAGACCAATTCCCTGCTAATACCCACTCAACGAGTGCACTTGCCACGTCTGGATAGGTGACCACTTCGGCCTGTTTTTCACTGAGCCAAGCGCGCAAGATAGCCGCATCTAAAAACGTCATGGTTTGAGCTAACCCAAGGGCCTCTAGCGTCGCCACATTGCTCTGTTGTTCGAACTGTCCTTCGAGTGGTTTGAGAAGCAATTTCTTCCCCAAAGTTAGGGCTTCAGATGGCAATTCAAAGCCGCCATTTGCGACCACACCAGAGCACTGATTGAGGTCGAATTGAAAGCCCGCATGACTCAGTGGTTTGAACTCAATATTTTCAACTCGGCTATGCTCAATCACATCCGGGTGGTAACAGACAAAGTTTTGCGAAATGAACTTCATCAGCAGCTCTGAGATCGACTCAAGATCCTCAAATGGCAAATAGACCAACGTAAAATCTTGTGTTGTTTTTATTTGTTGATCACCAACCAGCGTGTGAACGATAGGCGGCAAAATCGGCTGTTCAAAGTGATACCAGTGCAAGCCAATAGAGTGCTCGGTTGGGGCGAAATGTTGAATCACTGAATGTTCAATCCAGTTGCCCCCTTCTTTGGGTACATCATAACGAAACGCATTCTGGTGGCTTATCCCAATGCATGGCACACCTTGTCTCTTAGCCGCCCATGCAGTGACAGGCTCAAAATCATTAATCACTAAGTCATAAGGCGTAAGATCGATCTGGTTAATCTCACGGAGAAATCGCCAGATGTTGTTCTTCATGAATGTTTTGCCGTATTTAACCTGCCCCTGCTCGCTGTAAAAAGTTAAGCCGCTGCGGGTCTGATAGTTGCCAAACGCTTCCATCGAAAAGTATTTGCTCTCATCTCGCCCAGAGAACAGAAAATCGACATCAATATTTTGCTGACGAAAAGCGACGGCCATTGCTCTCGCTCGAGCGATGTGCCCATTTCCTGTGCCTTGTACGCCATATAAAATTTTCATGCATGTTCCTTTAAATTTACCACTTAAGCTCGGCAGTGGTTGCCAACAAAATAATTACAGGATGAAGCTGATAGCTAGGCTGGTACAAGCGATGCCCAAGGCTGCGCCAATCAGTACGTCCGTTAAAAAGTGCACACCGAGCAGGATTCGAGAGCCTGCAATCGCAGTTGCCCACACCAAGCTAAAGAGGTACAAGATCGGATAGAAATGCCCGATTAGGGTCGCCATAACAAAAGCAGCAGCGGAATGCCCTGAAGGCAGACTGTATTTATCGGATGGCACAATATGAGAGTGAAGTAGTGAAGAGAATTCAGCTGGTCGACGGCGCTTGAGGGTATTTTTAGCAAACCAGTAAATAGGCAGTTCGATTGCGAAGGCGGTTAAGCCCACCAAAAGAAAGTCTCGACCGGTGTTGCTATCGACCAGCAGTGCAATCAAGGCAATCAAAACATAAAGGTGTCCATCTCCAGTATGAGACACCGCCTTACTGAGTGTCGCCTGTTGTCCGCTATAACGGCTGTTTAAACAGAAAACAGAAAATGCCACATCCCAGCGGACAATAGGTTCGATAGTACGCATACAATCTCCTTAACAATCCTTATTCAGTTAAGGCTCAAGTTATGCTCCTGAAATGACAGTTAAGTGACGTTTTGAATGAACTAAAATGAATTTTGAGGCGAATTGACCGCTTTCGCTAAGCAAGCTGATGAGGCCTAGAAACTGTCGATAAAAATAAAGCGACCCAAGGCCGCTTTATTCTTCTATGTTTTTACTTCTTTATATAAGCAAGCAAACGCTACTTCTATCGTGTTAATGGTTATAGCGTTCGCTAATGATAATAGTGCTCGCTAATGATAATAGCGCTAAAGGCTATAGCACTAAAAGTTATAGCGCTAATGGCTCGTGCTTTTTCACCAAACCGAAATCCGCCAATATCGCGTAGGCCGCTGGGATCATAAACAATACTAATAAGGTCGAGGCAAATATGCCGAATACGATCGAAATAACCAGTGGCTGGATAACCTGAGCCTGTAAGCTGGTTTCCGTCAACAGCGGTAGCAAACCTGCCGCAGTCGTCATTGAGGTCAAGAATACCGCTCGGAAACGCTCGCGACTGGCTTTCACCACCGAGTCATGCACGCTATCTCCCTCATCGACATGGTGACGAATGTACTGCACCAACAAGATGGAATCATTAACCACAATACCGGCAAGCGACACAAAGCCCATCATGCTTGGCATACTCAAAGAATGGCCAAGTATCCAGTGACCAACGACCACCCCAATAAAAGCGAGTGGAATCGCTAACATCACGACCACAGGCTCTAAATAGCTTCTGAACTGATAGCTAAGAATCGCAAACACGCCGAATAAGCCGAGCAAGAATCCTTTGCCCATCGAAGCGCCAGTCTTGGCTGCATCCTTGGCCTCCCCTTCGAAATCAAAGCGTAAACCCGGGTACTTCTGAATAAGTTTGGCGGCTTCATCTTTTTGGAACTGAGCCAAAATCGCGGATGAACTCGCTTTCTTATTATCAATATCACCAAAGATACTGATGGTTCTCAACCCATCGATACGTTGGATTCGCACATAGTTACGCTGAAAATCTAACGTTGCCAATGTTGCTAATGGAATCTGACTGCCGTCTGCAGTGATGATTGGGAAGTTAGCCAGCTGCTGTAAATCACCCGCTTGTTCTTTATCAAGACGAACTTCAATCGAGATATTCTCAACACCGATTTGAATCTCATCCGCTGTCTGACCAAAGAAAGCCGCACGTAATTGGGAAGCGATCATCTGTCCATTCACATTGTAGGTCTCAGCGCCCGGACGCAGCTTCACCAAAATCTCTTCTTTACCCATACGCATGTCATCCAGCACGCCGTGCACGCCATCAAACTGATTAAGGTATTCCTGAATATCCAAAGAAGCCGATTTCAATGCGCTCAGGTCATCATGCTTAGCACGAATCTCAATCGCACGGCCGCCCGGTCCCATGGTCGGTTGCTTGAAAACTAACGAGATAGGATCAGCCAAGTCACCGATGTCTTCTCGCCATGCATCAATAAAGTCATCAATAACCGTGTTACGGCTCTCAGCTCCGCGTAAGTCTAAGCGCACGGTAGCTAAGTGCGGACCAGATTCGTTGGCATCTGCGTTGGCATTAAATTGGCTAGTAATGTGCTCAACCAAGGTGTTGCCTTCTTCGACCTCTTCGCTCCACTGCGCATTTAAACGCTCGGCTGATGCAACAATCTTATCGACCACTATCTCGGTTTGAGACAGTGACGCCCCCGGCGGAAGAATGATACGCGCCTCGGCAATATCGCCATCCAACTCAGGGAACGGTTGGAATTTGACAACACCACCAGCAATCAAGGCGACCGAAAGTAACAACAGCGTAATCACTCCGCCCATAAAGGCGTAGCGGAAGGTCACGACTTTCTCAACCATGTTCATCAAAGTGGTATTACGGAAGTTCTCAAACTTCTCAAGCAACACCACTTTAAAGCGCAGCGCTGGCTTATCGTTTTTTTCTTTATGCAGCGAGTGAGACAGGTGATTAGGCAGAATTAGGAAGGCTTCGATTAAGCTCAACGACAGCACCAAAATCAATACTTGAGGAACGGCCTTAAGCACCGCGCCCATCTCGCCATCTAGGAACAGTAAGCTACCGAAAATACACACCGTGGTTAAGAAAGAAGACAACACTCCGGGAAACACTTTCTTAACGCCGTTGTACACCGCATCATCGACGCTTTGTCCCCTATCTAAGTGGGAGGCTATCGATTCGGCTATCACGATGGCGTCATCCATCATGATACCAATCGCCATCAACAACCCGACCAGCGACATAATGTTAATCGACAAACCAAGGTTGGCCATTAAGAACAAGCCACCAAGGAAGGCCACTGGCAACCCTGCCGCCACCCAAAATGAATAACGTAAGCTGAAGAACAGCCACATGGTGGCGAACACCAGCACAATACCTTGCCAGCCATTGCTCACCATCATGGTTAGACGATCCCAAAGCACAGATGAGAGATCGTTGGTCATTTGTAGTGTCACGCCATCAGGAGCAATCGCGCTTTGATCTTCAACGAATCGTGTTACGTTCTCTTTGATTCGCAGCGCATCGTCTTCTTTGTTCTTACTGATCTTAAGCAGCGCTGAAGGCTTGCCATCAAATAGCACCTTTTGCTCATCAAGCTCAAAGCGGTCGGTTATTTTGGCTATGTCTCTCAAACGAATCACCGAGCCATTAGGCGCAGATCCAACCACGATGCTTTCCAGCTCAACAGGCGTAACTCGTCTCTCGTCGAAACGAATCAGAAAGTTTTTGTCTGGTGTTTCAACGTTACCACTCGGCAGTTTTACATTCTGTCGACCAATTTGATCCGCGATATCACCGACACTCAAACCCAACTGACGAATAGCTTGGGTATCCAGTTCCACTCGATATTGATGATCCGAGAAGCCGCTAACCTCGACCAAAGAGACATCGTAATCAAGCTTCATGGTGCGCTTAAGATCTTCCGCGTAGGCCTTAAGTTCTGGCCACGACGTTTCGGCTGTTATAGCGATATCGACAACCGGTTCATTCCAATCTAGCTCTTGAACAACAGGCGATTCAATCTCAGTTGGGAAATCATTGATCGAGTTGATCTGGGTTTGCACATCCACCAGCATTCGGCCGATGTCCGCTTTTTCATTTAACTTTAGAATTAAACGAGCGCTGCCTTCGATGGCTTCACACTGAGTTTCTTCAATGTTGGCTAAGCCGTCTACTGCATCTTCCATTCGCACACACAAGCTCTCTTCCACTTCTTGTGGAGAGGCGCCGGGATAAACAATCGCAGCCATAATGTAAGGCGGATCGTAAGCGGGGAAGGTTTCACGTTTGATGGTTGATAGTGAGCTTATACCCAAGATCAACAACCCAAGCATCAACAAGTTTGCTGCTGTTGGGTGCCGAGAGAAAAACTTGATCATGACGCACTCTCCTGAGTATCTGATTCAAGCTCAGCCTCTTCAGAGTTGGACTCTCTCAGTAACATGCCTTCTATTGCTGGCAGGACATCATTGAGAACCAGTTTATCTCCAGTTTGTAGCTCTCCACTCACAACCACTTGATTGTCTCTGCGATAAAGCACTTCAACATTGACCACTTGCAAACGCTGGTTGTCATCCATCAGGTAAACCTTATCACCATGCAGTGCTCGCTCTGGAACCACCCAACTTAGATTCGCGACACCCTCAATCTCGGCTTTGACAAACATACCGTTAACCAAAGGCGTTGCGCTGTCTGGTTGCAATTGCGAGTAATCTTGAGCGATCTCGAGAATAATCCCCGCCGTCGCTTGGTTTTCATCAACCGTTTCACTGATTCTTGCCACCTTCGCAGGCCAACTGAGGTTAAGGTTGCCACTGTTAAGTTGAATGCTTGCTTTGATTGGCGCTTCATAAGGATTAGGGATTCCTGCAGCATCACGAGGGAACTGGTTAAAGCTGGAGGCTAAAGTTTGCATATCGTGAATAGAAAGTTGCGCCTCCACTTCCATGACATTAATCCCGTGAGCAATAAACATCTCCTGCTGAAGGTTAACTACTTGATTTTGTTCGATATCAACCTGAGCAATTCGCATCGCTCTTGGCAAAGTGATCGTGGTCTTATCGAGAGAGCGCTGCGCCTCTTTTACCTTAGACACGTTGACCTTAATCACCGCTTCCGCAACACGCTTTTCATCTGGCATCAACGCGATTTGGTTCGCGATATCTAATACCAACTTCTGCTGAGACAATGCGCTTTGTTGTTGCAGGTCGACATCCGATTGAGAGGTGAGCCCTTTCTTACGCAGATCCTGTTTACGTTGTAGCTCTTTATTGCTGATCACCAAACGATTCTTTTCGATCTTAAGAGTCTGATTAAGGTTGTCTTCTTCTTGATTCAATTTCGCTAATGAGGTTTGGCTTGATTTTAGATCCGCCTCTGCTTGTATCAGTTTCAATTCGTAATCCAATGGATCAACCTTGAGCACGACCGTTCCTGCAGGGATCACCTGGCCTTTTTCAAGATCTGGATGTCGATACACGATCTGTCCTGTCACCTCAGCAATCGCTTTCCATTCAACTTTAGGCACCACTTTGCCAAAGCCGACCGCTAACGGCGCTATCAGTTGTTGTTCTAGGCTCACAGTATCAACTAAGCGAGCCCTATCACCCGCAGGTTTGGTTGGAAGATCCGGCTTCAAGTTAATCGCGGCGACAAGGCCAATCACACCAACCGCAAGTGCTGGAAAGAATAGTAGTTTTTTATTTATTTTCATTATCTTTGGTCCTGCACGGAAGAAGGGCTCGGCGCATTGATAAAGCCTTCAGTCATCAGTTGAATGTTGTGTTCGATTAAACGATTAAGAAATTCTTCATTAATTTCAATCCCATGGATTGCCAATAAAGGCGGCGGAGCGATGAAAGGAAACACCATCAAGCTTACATACGAAACACGGCACAATTTTGGATCCATGTTCTGTTTTAAGATGCCTTGTTCAACCAGCTTTTCAAAAATGACATCTTGGGCTGGCTTTGCAACATCGAGGAAAACCTTTTCGAGCAACTCTCTTTGCACTTCAGAGGGAGGCATATTCATCACTTGGGCTATCAAGCGAGGAAACTTCGGCACCTTGACCATCTCTTTGTAGTAAGTCCTCATTAAATCAAGAAAGTTCTCATGACTGCTTTCTTCAACCAACCTCTGCATCTGCAATTGCATCGGTCGTAGCGTTTCACGCAGCATCGCTTCAAACAGCCCGGCCTTACTACCAAAGTAATAGCGGATCATCGCTATATTCACACCCGCACGCTCAGCAATCAGGCGCGTCGAGACCTTGTCGTATGCTTGAACGACAAACAGATCACGAGCATGCTCAATCAATAACTGTCGAACATCTAAGTTCTTTTGAGGTCGCCCCGCTTTTCGTGCCGTCATGGCAAAAATCCATCTCTATAATTAATCAAACGATTAATTATAGGGATAAATCGACATGGTTGTAGAAGATTAATTACTCACTATTTAATCAAGTGATTAATTAATTTAGCCACCCTTTTAATTTTATTGGTGAATCGTTCCATCAAAAAGATTTACTACAAAGTTTTAACCTACACATCAGCCAAACGATAAACTAACCGCCCAGTACAAAACACTCAATCAGCTGATAACACCAGCAAACAACACGCAAGCAGCACAAACCAAAAAAAAACACCGCCAAAGCAAGCTGATATTGGATTTTCTTGTTTGACGCTCAGAATAAATTGCGGTAAATATGATGTTAACAGTTTATTTACGGATATTTGTGTAATGATTTTTTCTTCTTCTCGACTGCTGAAACTTCTCCTTATCGTGAACCAATCGCGCGGGTAAGTTGTGGGTCAAGAACTACACAAATATTAAAACCCGCGCTGAGCGGGTTTTTTTGTAACTGGCACTTTTAAAAGAACATCATTCTTAATAATAATTTGGATAGCAATCGATTCATTATCGATATAAGGAAGCACCCATGAACGATCAAGTGATAATTTTTGACACGACCTTACGTGATGGCGAGCAAGCGTTGGCTGCAAGCTTAACGGTAAAAGAGAAATTACAGATCGCTTATGCACTTGAACGACTGGGTGTAGATGTTATTGAAGCGGGCTTTCCGGTGTCATCACCAGGCGACTTTGAGTCAGTACAAACCATCGCAAAAAATATTAAAGACAGCCGAATCTGTGCACTTTCTCGTGCTGTAGCGAAGGATATCGATGCCGCTGCAGAAGCGTTAAAAGTCGCTGAGCAGTTCCGTATTCACACCTTCATATCTACATCAACGGTTCACGTGCAAGATAAATTACGCCGTAGCTACGACGATGTTGTCGATATGGCAGTAAAAGCGGTAAAGCATGCGCGCAACTACACAGACGATGTTGAGTTCTCTTGTGAAGATGCCGGTCGTACACCTATCGACAACCTATGTCGTATGGTTGAAGCGGCAATCAACGCGGGCGCGAAAACCATCAACATTCCAGACACAGTGGGCTACACAGTACCTAACGAGTTTGGTGGCATTATCAAAACGCTATTTGATCGCGTTCCAAACATCGACCAAGCAATCATCTCTGTTCACTGTCACGATGACTTGGGTATGTCGGTTGCTAACTCAATTGCAGCTGTGCAAGCGGGCGCTCGCCAAATTGAAGGCACAATCAATGGTATTGGCGAACGTGCAGGTAATTGTTCTTTAGAAGAAATAGCAATGATCATCAAAACTCGTCAAGAGCTTTTGGGTGTTCATACTGGCTTGGATCACAAGGAGATCCACCGTACCAGTAAGTTGGTAAGTCAGCTTTGCCACATGCCAATTCAAGACAACAAAGCAATCGTCGGTGCTAACGCATTCAGCCACTCTTCAGGTATTCACCAAGATGGCATGCTAAAGAACAAGAACACTTATGAGATCATGACTCCTGAGTCTATTGGCTTGAAAAACAAAGCCTTGAACCTAACAAGCCGTAGTGGCCGAGCCGCTGTTAAGAGCCACATGGACGCAATGGGCTACAAAGACAATGAGTACAACCTAGATTCATTGTACGAAGACTTTTTGAAACTGGCTGACCGTAAAGGCCAAGTATTCGATTACGACCTAGAAGCACTAATGCACTTCGCAAATCTACGTGACGAAGATGACTTCTATAAACTTAACTACCTAAGCGTACAATCTGGTAGTGTTATGTCTACCACCAGCATCAAGCTGCAATGTGGTGATGAAGAGAAGTGCGAAGCGGCTGTCGGTAACGGACCTGTTGATGCTTTATACCAATGTATCTACCGCTTAACGGGTTACGAAATTGCATTGGATAAATTCGACCTTACCGCGAAAGGTGAAGGCGAAGATGGCTTAGGCCAAGCTGATATTATTGCTAACTATAAAGGCCGTAAGTACCACGGTACGGGCGTTTCAACGGATATCGTTGAGGCCTCTGGTCAGGCGCTACTGCACGTTATTAATAGCATTCAACGCGCAGACACCATTGCTGAAATGAAACAGCAAAGAATCGCAACAGTTTAAACACCCAATAACAGAGCCCTAGAGCCGATGTTATTGGCTTTAGGGACAAAATTTAAAACGAGCGAAAGAGCTCAGTAACAAGAATTAAAGGATTAACATGACTGATAAATCATACAAGATTGCCGTACTACCTGGTGATGGCATTGGCCCAGAAGTAATGCAGCAAGCACACAAAGTGCTAGACGCGATTGAAAAGAAGCATGCGATTAGCTTTTCTCGTGAAGAGTATGATGTTGGTGGTATCGCAATTGATAACCACGGCTGTCCACTTCCAGAAGCGACAGTAACAGGCTGTGAAGAATCTGACGCAGTACTATTTGGCTCGGTTGGCGGCCCTAAGTGGGAACACCTTCCACCAAACGATCAACCAGAGCGTGGTGCCCTACTTCCTCTCCGTAAACACTTCCAACTGTTCTGTAACCTACGTCCTGCACAAATCCACAAAGGTCTAGAGTCTTTCTCGCCTTTGCGTGCTGACATTTCAGGTAACGGCTTCGACATCGTTGTAGTTCGTGAGCTAACAGGCGGCATCTACTTCGGCCAACCTAAAGGTCGTGAAGGCGAAGGCGCAACTGAGAAAGCTTTTGATACCGAGGTTTACCACCGTTACGAGATCGAACGTATTGCCAAGATTGCGTTTGAATCTGCACGTCTACGTAACAAAAACGTTTACTCAATCGATAAAGCAAACGTTCTGCAGAGCTCTATCTTATGGCGTGAAGTGGTTGAAGAAATCGCAAAAGATTACCCAGATGTCACGCTAAACCACATGTACATCGACAACGCGACCATGCAGCTAATCAAAGACCCATCTCAGTTTGACGTAATGCTATGTTCAAACATCTTTGGTGACATCATCTCTGATGAGTGCGCAATGATCACTGGCTCTATGGGTATGCTTCCTTCTGCAAGTTTAAATGAAAGCAACTTCGGCCTATACGAACCAGCAGGTGGCAGCGCACCAGATATCGCAGGTAAGAACATCGCAAACCCAGTCGCGCAAATCCTTTCTGCAGCCCTAATGCTTCGTTACAGCCTAGGCGAAGAAGCGGCAGCACAAGACATCGAAGCAGCGGTTTCTAAAGCACTTTCTGCAGGCGAGCTAACGGCAGACCTTGCTGGCAAAAACCAAGCGCTGACTACCTCTGAAATGGGTGACAAGATCGCTGAGTACATCTTAGCTTCATAAGCTAAAGGCTCCGATTAGAAGCAAGTACATAAGAATAATATCAAGCCAAGTCAGCGTAAACCGCATGACTTGGCTCGAAACAAACACTGGGACTGATGCTCCCAAGGAAGAAAAGCTATGTCGACAAACCAGCACGCAAAAACCTTATACGAAAAAGTTTATGACGCTCACGTTGCGGTTGCAGCGAAGGGCGAAACACCAATTCTTTATATCGATCGTCACTTAGTTCACGAAGTAACGTCACCTCAAGCATTTGATGGCTTGCGTGAGAAAGGCCGCAAAGTTCGCCAAGTTGGCAAGACTTTCGCGACCATGGATCACAACGTATCGACACAAACTAAAGACATCAACGCTTCTGGTGAGATGGCTCGTATCCAAATGGAAACGCTATCGAAGAACTGTGAAGAGTTTGGTGTCACGCTTTACGATCTAAACCACAAATACCAAGGTATTGTGCACGTAATGGGTCCTGAGCTAGGTATTACGCTACCGGGCATGACCATCGTATGTGGTGACTCGCACACGGCTACACACGGTGCATTTGGTTCACTAGCATTTGGTATCGGTACTTCAGAAGTGGAACACGTTCTAGCTACGCAAACGCTAAAACAAGCTCGCGCTAAAACCATGAAGATCGAAGTAAAAGGCAAGGTTACTCCTGGCATCACTGCAAAAGACATCGTGCTAGCGATCATCGGTAAAACAACGGCTGCTGGCGGTACTGGCTACGTAGTTGAATTCTGTGGTGAGGCAATTACCGACCTTACGATGGAAGGTCGTATGACAGTATGTAACATGGCAATCGAGCTTGGCGCTAAAGCAGGCTTAATCGCTCCAGATGCAACGACATACGAGTACATCAAAGGTCGCAAGTTCTCTCCAGAAGGCGAAGACCTAGAAGCAGCAATCGAATACTGGGATACGTTAAAAACCGATGCTGATGCAGAATTCGATGCAGTTGTTACATTAGAAGCGGCAGACATCAAACCACAAGTCACTTGGGGTACCAACCCAGGTCAGGTTATCTCAGTAGACACACCAATCCCTGCACCAGAAAGCTTCGCAGACCCTGTAGAAAAAGCATCAGCTGAAAAAGCGCTGGCTTACATGGGTCTTGAAGCCGGTAAATCTCTATCTGATTACAACGTAGATAAAGTGTTCGTGGGTTCTTGTACTAACTCTCGTATCGAAGACATGCGTGCAGCAGCAGCGGTAGCGAAAGGCCGTCAAGTAGCGAAACATGTTCAAGCGCTTATCGTTCCGGGTTCAGAGCAAGTTAAAGCACAAGCTGAAGCTGAAGGTTTGGATGTTATCTTCAAAGAAGCAGGTTTTGAGTGGCGCCTACCAGGTTGTTCTATGTGTCTTGCAATGAACAACGACCGCCTAGGTCCACAAGAGCGCTGCGCTTCTACATCAAATCGTAACTTTGAAGGTCGCCAAGGCCGTGATGGTCGTACGCACCTAGTTAGCCCTGCAATGGCTGCCGCGGCAGCGATCGCTGGTCACTTTGTCGATATTCGTGAACTTTAATTAGAGGATTTAACATGTCAGGTTTTCAACAACACACCGGATTAGTCGTTCCTCTAGATACGGCCAACATCGATACTGATGCGATTATTCCAAAGCAGTTTCTACAGAAAGTAAACCGCATCGGTTTTGGTAAGCACTTGTTCCACGATTGGCGCTTCCTAGACGATGCAGGCCAACAGCCAAACCCTGATTTTGTAATGAACGAAGCTCGCTACCAAGGCGCTTCAATTCTTTTAGCTCGTGAAAACTTCGGTTGTGGTTCATCTCGTGAACACGCACCGTGGGCGCTTGCCGATTACGGTATCCAAGTAATGATCGCACCAAGCTTTGCCGACATTTTCTACGGTAACTCGATCAACAACCAAATGGTGCCAGTTCGATTGACTGAGCAAGAAGTGGATGAGCTATTCCAATTCGTTGAAGCGAATGAAGGTGCAGAAATTACGGTTGATCTAGAAGCAATGAAAGTCAGCGCGAACGGCAAAGAGTACTCGTTTGAAATTGATGAGTTCCGTCGTCACTGCTTACTGAATGGTTTAGATAATATCGGCCTTACACTTCAACATGCCGATAAGATCTCAGAGTTTGAAGCTAAGATTCCTAGCTTCCTAAAATAATGAGACGTTTCTGAATAAATCTAAAGGTTGGCCAAGTGCCAACCTTTTTTATTTGGCTAAGCTTTTAACTTAACTTCATATGTTTATTTAAATGAAGAGCAATGAAAGAAAATGGTAAGCCTTAAGGTCTTAGTAGTCAGTCATCAGGAGAATGCCATGAAACAACTACTTTTTATTGTCAGCCTACTTTTCTCAACCTTAGCTTGGTCTGCGCCTAAATCCGATCTTTGGCCATACTGGAAGCAAAGCGACGAAACCAACCTAGAACAGGTATCTCATCAAGATTGGCAGCAATTCCTCGATAGCTACTTGGTTAAACAGGGGCAAAATACGTTAGTTAGCTATAAAGCGGTAAACACTGCCGATAAGACCAAACTTAAGCAATACATCAAGCAACTCGAACAGGTGAATCCGCTCAACTATTCAAAAGCGGAGCAGTATGCCTACTGGGTTAATCTATATAACGCCGTGACTGTCGATTTGATTCTTGATGCCTACCCGATCAAATCAATAACTAAACTTGGCGGACTATTTAGTTTCGGTCCGTGGGGGGATGATGTGGTAGTCGTTAATGGGAAATCACTGACACTCAATGACATTGAACACCGAATCCTAAGACCAATTTGGCAAGATCCTCGCACGCATTATGCAGTGAACTGTGCCAGCCTAGGTTGCCCTAACTTACAACCTGACGCTTTTACCTCTAAAAATACTGAAGCCTTGCTAGAGCAAGCTGCAACTGAGTTTGTAAGCAGTGACAAAGGCGTGATGGTTACAAACAATAAGCTTCAACTATCATCGATTTACGAATGGTTTGCTGTGGATTTTGGTACGAAGAAACAGCTTATTCAGCACTTAGAACAATATCGAATTGAAGCAGTAACCAATACTCAAAACATCAGTTATGAATACGATTGGTCGCTCAACCAAGCAAACTAGCTCTAAGGCTAAAGTTGATCACTAAAGTAAAAAAGAGGCGAGAGGTTTTTATTAACCTCTAGCCTCTTCTCAATTCTTTGACCGTATTTCTACAATTAAAAGCTTGAGCCCGGTTGCTGCAAGAACTCAATCTCTTCGGGAGTCGAAGCTCGCCCTAACACCTCATTACGGTGCGGATAGCGACCAAATCGCTCAATGATAACCTTGTGCTTAAACTCAAAGTCCAGATTATGCTCTAATCCCGTTTGAGAAAAGAGTTCCACGGCTTGTTCATGGACTAACAAAGATTCACTGTGCATATAAGGCATATACAGGAAGCTTTTCTGTTGCTCGTTAAGCTGGTGATCAAAACCACCCGCTACCGCCTCTTGGGCTAGAGCCAACGCCATCGGATCAGCAGAAAATGCTGTCGGACTTTTTCTACCAATATTTCGAGAAAACTGATCAAGTACGATAACCTCAGCCAATCGTCCTTGCGCAGTTTGGCGCCACTCAAATAGCTCGCCTTGAATGGCTGCTTTATGCAATTCAGAAAATCGAGACTCTATCAAAGTGTCAATCTCGGCGCCGCCAGTAAACCAATCTTTAGGCGTCAACTCATCGAACCAAAACTCTAGAACATCCTGATACGTTACCGTCATATAATTCCCTTTAATAAAAAACCGAGTAACTTTGTTATTACTCGGTTTAGTGTTCAATTACTTAAAACCTTTTACTTTCTTTATCAGGTCATAAGCATTCTGAATTTCTTGCGATTTCTCTTTCGCAACATTCATCATCTCAGGCGGTAAGCCCTTCGCCATCAGTTTATCTGGGTGATGTTCATTCATCAGCTTGCGGTAGGCTTTCTTCACCTCTTTACCGTCAGCACTTTCACTCACACCAAGAACCTTATATGCGTCGCCAAGTTGGTTCTGTTGCGAAGCCTGTTGCCAACCTGATGATTGCCCATGCCCCTGATGGCCACCAAAGCTTCCACCTTGCTGTTGGAAACGGAACGCAGCTTCTTGCATCTGCAAGCGGCGTTCTAGTTGTGCTGCCGAAAACCCAAGCCCTTGCGCTATTTTATGCAGAACTTGACGTTCACTCGGGTGCAAACTTCCATCCGCAAATGCGGCAGATACCTGAAGCTCTAGAAAGAACTGCAGAAGATCAAAACGACCACCCGATGAGATTTTAACTCGCTCAAGTACGTCGTTCAGAGGGAAGTCGCTCTCTTTGCCGTCACGGAATGCATCTTGCGCTGCTTTACGCTGTTCGCCATGCAGGTTCATACGCTCCATCATGGTAGAAGCGAGTTGAATCTCTTCTGGCGTTACCTGCCCTTTCGCTTTAGCAACGTGCCCCATAACCGCAAAAGCGGATTTAAAAAACTCGTTCTGTCTTTCTGCTTGGCTTGGACCTCGACCAAAACCAGAGCTATTGAAGCCTGATTGGTTCAATCCGCGAGCTTTATCGAATTGGTGTCCTAAAAACAGACCAAAAACTAAACCGAGTGGCCCTCCAAATAAAAAGCCAAAAAACGCGCCCAAAATTTTGCCAAATATTTGCATTATGTGTTCTCTATCTATGAATTTTATCTGAGTAATGCTGTCTGATGATGCTGAATGCTATTATTTCCTTTATCATAAGGAAAATGCTTTATTAATTGGATTGATACTAGATCAACCCTTCATCTAGTGACACAGGATAGTTCAACTTCATGCAATCTTTTTCCCGCACCTTGTTAGCCGCGTCTATAAGTACGGCGTTATACGTGTCGACAACTCAAGCTGAAACAATCACCGATAGTAGTGTGCAGGAAATGCCCTCTATAGATCAATGCTTGATCGAGCCCGCTGCAGAAAACGAGACACAGCTACCCGCTCATGTTGAGTCAGATCGCTTAGAAGCTATCAATGGTGACAAGGCAATATACTCAGGTGACGTAGTCGTTACGCAAGGGAACAAGACCATCCTTGCAGATAACGTAACCCTGCACCAACAAGAAAATATCGTTGTAGCTGAAGGCAACGTAAACTTTAGTGATGGTCAAATCAAATCTATCTCAGACAGAGCGACCAATAATCTGACTACAGATGAAATGACGCTTGAGAACACCGATTACGAATTCCTTTGCGAGCCCGGTCGCGGAGATGCTGTTTATATAGCAAAAACAGGTAAAGCGGTTTATGAGATTGAAGATGGCTCCATTACCTCTTGCCCTATCGGCGATAATGCTTGGCGTCTAAGAGCATCGAGCATCAGTGTCGACCAAGACGAAGAACAAGCCACTTTTTATAATCCACGTTTTGAAATCCAAAGTGTTCCCGTCTTTTACTTACCTTACTTAACAGTACCGGTGGGTGATACACGTAAAACCGGTTTCTTGTACCCAACAGTTTCGTATGGTTCAAGCGATGGTTTTGAAGCTGAAATTCCTGTTTATTGGAACTTAGCACCAGACTACGATTTGGAAACTACCTTCAAGTACATGCAAGAGCGTGGCACTCAACTCAACAGTAAATTCAGATATTTAAGCGATTTTGGTTCCGGTAGTATCGAGTCTGAATATTTACCAGACGATCAAAAGTACACTGATCTAGGCGATCGTTGGGGTTTCCAACTAGAACATTCAGGAATATTCCAACAATCTTGGTTATTCGAAATTGATTACTCTAAAGTCAGTGATATTGACTACTTTTCGGACATGAGCTCAAATATCGGTAACCGTGAAGATGGACAACTGCTTCAAGAAGGGCAAGCAACATACCGTTCTCAAAATTGGGATGCGTCTGTACTTGTTCGAGACTTCCAAGTTCTTACCACCAGCAATAACTTGCCTTATCGTCTAATGCCACAACTCGAGTATAACTACTATGCTCCAGAGGTAATGGATTACCTAGATTTTGACTTAATCAGTCATATATCAATGTTCGATACCGACGCATCAGGCAAACCATCAGCCACTCGTGTTCACGTTGAACCTGGTATTACAATCCCAGTAGGTAACACTTGGGGCACTTGGACAACCGAAGCACGATTACTTGGTACATACTACCAACAGGATCTTGATGGCGTTGATACAACAAGTGACGAGTACAAAGATTTAGAAGAATCGGTAAGTCGAGTTATCCCTGAATTTAGAAGCCACGCTGGTATTGTTCTGGAGCGAGATACCACGATTGTAGGTAACTATACTCAAACCTTGGAGCCTCAAGTCCAGTACCTGTATGTTCCTGAAGAGGATCAAAGCGATATTGGTCTTTATGATACTACGCTGTTACAAACCGATTACTACGGCTTATTCAGAAGCCGCAAATACAGTGGTGTAGACCGCATTGCGTCAGCAAATCAAATTAGCTATGGCGCATCATCTCGCTTTTTTGATGATGAGTACCGAGAGCGCTTAAACATATCTTTTGGTCAAATTTTCTATTTTGATAAAGATACAAAGCAAACTTTAGGCAACGAAGACTCCGCTGACAAAACTAATTATTCATCTTGGGCTATTGAAATGGACTTCAACTACGATGATTACCTTTTCTACCATGGCGGTGTGCAATACGACATTGATTCATCTTCGATGCAACTTGCTAACAGTACCATTGAGTACCGTTTTGCCGGCGGCTATATACAAACCAACTACCGCTATGTAACAGAAGAGTACATAAATGAAACTGTAGATTTTGACGTATCATCCATAACTAGAGATGGTATCTCACAAGCAGGCTTACTTGGTGCTTACCAGATTTCGCGGAAGTGGAATGCCAGTGCTCAATATTTCTATGATTTAACCACACAAGAAAATCTAGAATGGTTGGCTCGCTTGAACTATAAATCGGATTGTTGGTATATCGGATTTACGTATAGTAACCAGCTGACAAATAACATTAGTGATCCAAATGTCACGCCTGAATATGAAAATAACTTTGGTGTGAATTTCGGTATTATCGGCTTTGGTACTAACTTAGGCTCTGATTCAGGCGCTGTTGGGGATAGCAGTTCTGATAACTCATTGAGCTACGGTCGCCCATTCTTCTTAAACAACTAATTTTCTTTACTGATAAGAAATCAGTAAATTTAAAGGATTACACATGACATTGTGGAAACGCACATTAATTGCTATTGCAGCGACTTGTACTTTATCAACAAGCTTTGCAGCACCGGTTGAGCTAGACAGCGTAAAAGTTATCGTTAACGAAGGCGTTATCTTACAAAGCGACATCGATGCTTCGATGAAGACACTGCGTGCCAACGCAAAAAAAAGCGGTCAAACACTGCCATCGCAAGATGTGCTCAATGAGCAAGTACTAGAAAAACTGATCATCGATACTATTCAAACTCAAGAAGCAGAACGTATCGGTGTTCGTATTGATGATGCTCGACTTGATCAAGCAATTGAAGGTATCGCTAAAGACAACAACCAAACGGTAGAACAACTTACCGCATCGGTTGCTGAAGAAGGCCTTAGCTACAATGCATTTCGAGAGCAAGTAAGAAAAGAAATTGCGGCAAGTGAGGCTCGCAATGCTCTAGTTCGCCGTCGTATTAACATCCTTCCTGCAGAGGTCGATAACCTAGCGGATATCTTAGCGCAAGAGACTAACGCAACCGTTCAATACAAGATTGGACACATTCAACTTCGCTTCAATGATGACCAAACCAAAGAAGAGCTAGAAGCCCAAGCTAAAGAACTTGTCGAAGAACTGAACTCAGGCAAAGATTTCAGCACCATGGCATATACTTACTCTAAGGGTCCTAAAGCGCTGCAAGGTGGTGATTGGGGTTGGATGCGTAAAGAAGAGATGCCAACCATTTTTGCTGACCAGATCAAAATGCAAAATAAAGGCAGCATCATCGGTCCTTTCCGTAGCGGTGTAGGTTTCCACATTCTAAAAATTGAAGATGTGAAAGGCTTAGAAACCGTAGCAGTAACGGAAGTGAATGCTCGTCATATCTTGATTAAGCCAACCGTAATCTTGAGTGACGATGGCGCGAAAGAACAACTTGAAGAGATCACGCGCCGCGTAAACACAGGTGAAGCGAGCTTTGGCGACCTTGCACAGCAATACAGCCAAGATCCAGGTTCTGCAGTACAAGATGGTGAGCTAGGCTACCAAACACCAGATTTGTATGTACCAGAATTCAAACACCAAGTAGAAACGCTACCAGAAGGCAAAATCAGTGCGCCATTCAAAACCGTACACGGTTGGCACATTGTTGAAGTACTAGACCGTCGCGAAGTCGACCGTACCGATTCAGCTTTGAAAAACAAAGCTTACCAAATTCTATTTAACCGTAAATTCAACGAAGAAGCTGGTGCTTGGCTACAAGAAGTAAGAGCAAGTGCCTTTGTTGAGATGGTTGAGGACGACCAAGATGACAACAACTAAACGTGTTGTCATAACCGCAGGTGAACCAGCAGGGATAGGCCCAGATTTAACTTTGGCTCTATCTCAAGAAAGTTGGCCTCATCAACTCGTGGTTTGTGCTGATAAAACACTGCTATCCGAGCGAGCTAAAATTCTTGGTATCGAAGTCGATCTTCTGGACTACGATGCAAATGCAGCTAAGCAACCGCAACGCGCTGGCACACTGGTAGTGAAACACGTTCCACTTGCTGAAACGGCAGTTGCAGGTCAACTCAATGAGGCTAATGGTCATTACGTATTAAATACTTTAGAAACCGCAGCAATTGGCTGTATGAATGATGAATTTGATGCTATTGTCACCGGCCCCGTTCACAAGGGTGTAATTAACCGAGCTGGCGTTGCTTTTAGCGGCCATACCGAGTTCTTTGCAGAGAAGTCCAATACACCACTGGTGGTGATGATGTTGGCAACTGAAGGGCTGCGTGTTGCGCTAGTAACAACGCACATCCCACTAGCTTATGTATCTCAAGCTGTGACCGAAGACAGATTAGAGCAAATTATTGCTATTCTAAATAAAGACTTGGTTGAAAAATTTGCTATTGAGAAACCAACTATCTATGTGTGTGGCTTGAATCCACATGCTGGTGAAGATGGTTGTTTAGGGCGTGAAGAGATTGAAACTATCACCCCGACGCTAGAAAAAATTCGCCAAAAAGATGGCATCAATTTAGTTGGCCCATTGCCAGCAGACACCATCTTTAATGAAAAATATTTGCAAGATGCAGATGCTGTTTTAGGTATGTATCACGACCAAGTACTCCCGGTATTGAAATACAAAGGGTTTGGTCGCTCAGTGAACATCACGCTTGGCTTACCGTTTATTCGCACATCAGTCGACCACGGTACCGCCTTAGACTTGGCAGGGAAAGGCCAAGCCGATACAGGGAGCTTTAGAACAGCGCTCACGCACGCCATTGAATTAGTAGAGAAAAAGCAATGAGAAATGATGTCCACTTAGGGCACAAAGCGCGTAAACGTTTTGGTCAAAACTTCCTTAACGATCCATACATTATTGATGGCATCGTATCGAGTATTAACCCACTACCAGGTCAAAACTTGGTAGAGATCGGTCCTGGTCTAGGCGCAATTACTGAGCCTGTGGGTAAGCTTGTCGATAAATTTACTGTTATCGAATTGGATAGAGACCTTGCAGAACGTCTTCGTAACCATCCAGATCTTGCGGACAAGCTAACGATCCGTGAAGGCGATGCGATGAAGTTCGATTTCCAAGAACTGGTTAAGCCAAACAATAAGCTACGCATCTTTGGTAACTTGCCATATAACATCTCTACACCATTGATGTTCCACCTTTTTGAATTCCATAAAGACGTGCAAGACATGCACTTTATGCTTCAAAAAGAAGTGGTTAACCGTCTAGCTGCTGGCCCTGGCAGTAAAGCTTACGGTCGTCTTACTGTAATGGCTCAATACTACTGTAAAGTAACGCCTGTGTTAGAAGTTCCACCAACGGCCTTCGTTCCGCCACCGAAAGTAGACTCAGCAGTCGTGCGCCTACAGCCATACGAAGTGCTGCCTTATCCGGCAAAAGATCTGAAATGGCTAGATCGCGTATGTCGTGAAGGCTTTAACCAACGTCGTAAAACAGTTCGTAACTGCTACAAGAGCTTAATCGATAAGGAAGTGCTTGAAGAGCTAGGTATCAACCCAAGCATGCGTCCTGAGAACTTAACGCTCGAGCAGTTTGTCGACATGGCAAACTGGTTGTACGACAGTCATAACGCTGACAAATAAATAAAAAAGGCTCCTACACTTCGGTTAGGAGCCTTTTTTATGTAATACTTTAATTACATTAAGTATATCAACAACAAAAGGTGCGAATATGGATATATCTACGCCTTGTATCAAATGCCAGGTTCACTCTAAGTACATAGAAGAACAATCTGAGCCAACGAAGAATCGTTATGTCTTCGCCTACATTATTACCATCAAAAATCTAAGTAAAACAACGGTGCAACTTATGTCTCGCCGCTGGTTAATTACCGACTCTAACGGCAAGCAGCTCACCATTGAGGGTGATGGTGTAGTTGGCCAACAACCCGTGATTGAAGCCAACGACGAGTACACCTACACAAGTGGTACGGTCATCGAAACCCCTGTTGGCGTTATGCAAGGTCACTATGTGATGACCGATAACAAGGGCATTGATTTTATTACCGAAGTTGACCCATTCAGACTCGCAATCCCTAATATTCTTAATTAGCCGTACATCCGTATCTACAGGAAACTATTGTGTCGAATTACATTGTCGGAGACATCCAAGGGTGCTTCGACGAACTTCAAGGACTACTTGAAAAAATTAACTTTGATAAACACCAAGATACTTTATGGGTCGCCGGAGACTTAGTTGCTCGAGGCCCTAAATCATTGGAGACGTTACGCTTTATTCGTAACCTTGGTGACGCAGCTAAGGTTGTATTAGGCAACCACGACTTACATCTTCTGGCGGTGTCCTTAGGACTATTTCCAGCGAAACCAAAAGATAAGACTCAAGCGATTCTTGATGCTGAAGATCGTGAACTGCTAATCGAATGGTTAAGACAACAGCCTTTGCTTCAAGAACACCCAGAGTTCGTGATGTGCCATGCGGGTATCTCACCGCAGTGGAATCTAGAAAGAGCACGTGTTGAAAATCGAGAGATCGTATCCTTGTTAAAGTCCGATAAATGGCAATGGCTAATCGAAAACATGTACAGCAACGCGCCTGATTTATGGCATCAGGATTTACATGATATTGAGCGCTATCGCTATGCGATCAATAGCCTGACAAGAATGCGTTTCTGTTTTGAAGATGGCCGTCTCGACATGGCATGTAAGCTACCACCGAATGAGATTACCGATGAACCATTAGTGCCATGGTTTGACCTTCCGCAACGCATAAAGCTCGATAAAACCGTTGTTTTTGGACACTGGGCTGCGCTTGAAGGCTATAACGGAAAAGACGTAATTGGACTTGATACTGGATGCGTCTGGGGAGGTGAATTGACAATTCTTCGCTGGGAAGATAAACAGTTTTTCACTCAGAAAGCGCTATAAAGATACGAGAAACTTGCGCTACCTTGGTAGGGTAACGCAAGCATTTTTCAGAGACTAGCTATTGATAACCACAGTTAACGCTCGAGAATCACAAACTCCATGTTGTGTTTGTTTTTCTCGTCAGCTTGATAGCTCTCGTTAAAGCTCTGCTTCCAACCTTCACCCCAGTCAGGAAATTGTGTATCTCCATCGACGGCGAAATCGATGTAAGTCAGATACAACTTGTCCGCTTTAGGTAAGCAGCTCTCATAAATAGAGCCGCCACCAATGATCATCACCTCTTCAACATCACTGAGTAGCTCTAGAGCCTGTTCAATAGAAGTTACCGTCGTTACACCTTCAATCTTTAAACTCTCATCACGGCTGATTACGACATTCAACCGACCCGGCAAAGGGCGTCCAATAGAATCGTAGGTCTTACGTCCCATCACAACTGGTTTACCCATAGTCGAGCGCTTGAACCATGCGAAATCCGCAGGCAAGTGCCAAGGCATCTGATTATCTTTACCTATTACACGGTTATTGGCCATTGCTGCAATCATACTGATGATCATAAATCGAAAGTCCTGTCCCTAAAAAGAAAATTAACGCTAAACGATAGGTCTACGGCGATAGAATAACAGCCCTGGCACAGCTAAGCCAACCGCCAACCCTGCGATAATGAACATCGATTTTAAAAAGTTCTCCATCAACATTGCCAACAACTCAGGCGTGTAGCCTGCCCTGTTAATCTCCACCATCGCAATCATCGCCTTGAAGGCGAACACACCTGGCACCATAGGAATTAGAGCTGCAACCGTAAACACCTTCGGATGTGCTAACAGTTTATGTGACCAATGAACCCCTATCATACCAACCACGGTTGCGGCGAAGAACGTCGCCCATTCGATTGGAATACCAAAGTGCATCATCAGATACCGGCTACCATGACCGATAGAACCACCGAGTGCACAATAAATTAAAGCACGTTGCGGAACGTTAAACACCAATGCAAACCCAACCGCAGGAATAGCGGCGAAAAACATATCGTTGAGCAGACCTAAAAACAGTTCGAAAATACTCATTAGCTTGCCCACCCCCAAACATCTGATAGACTCATCGCCGCGACAATGCCCAAGCTCGTCGCCAGAGTTAATAAGCTGGCCATGGTAAAGCGCGCTAACCCCATATTAATATGGCCTTTAAGCATATCAGCGACGGAGTTAATCAGAGGAAAACCAGGTACTAACATTAATACAGATGAAGCCATCACGATCGTGGGTTGGCCGCCAATATTGTAAAGTACGGCTTGAGCTGAAATGGTCGTGGTAACGAATGCTGTGATAGCAAAGTTTAATAGCGGATTGAAATGGCGGTGCCCAATCTCTTGCCTGACGATCATACCGCAAGCTGAAGCAATAAAAGTCATCATGAAGACTTGCCAGTCTCCGCCCGCAAGGTGGCTAAAAGAGGCGCACGACAACCCTATCATCACAACCACTAACCAACGGTTGTAGCGCTCGGGGCTGATGTTTTGAATCTTTTTATACGCCAAATCATAATCGAGAATTCCCTTCTCCATCATGATGCAAATGCGTTGAATGTCGGTGATAACCTGCATGTTAATGCCACGATCAGCACAACTTCGAGTAGTGGTAATACAGTGATCATCCATTACGGTAGTTACAACAAGCGCATTGGCTGACAGTGCGACTTCAACCTCATTCACCCCACAAGCAATACCGATGCGACGCATGATATCGCCGACCAGTGTGCTCTCTGCCCCGTGCGCCAATAACATTTGTCCTGATTGAGCGACGAGTCTTGAGATCGCTCTTTGCTTTGATGCCATGATTTCCTTCCCATAGGCGTTAATTATCTAAAGATAAATTTTGCATAAAAAACAGTAAGACGTCATGATTTAGATACAAAAAAACCGCAATTTTCATTGCGGTTTAATAAAACTATCAGTGTACTTGTAAGAAGCGACCGATGCGTTATGAGAAACTAAGAGGATTAGTCACGAACATAGATAACATGGCCGTCATCCTCTTCGTCATCCCAATCGTCCCAATCGTCGTCATCTTCAGTAACGACATTCTTACCGCTCATCGCATCTTTATGGTAGTCATCCCACATAAAGTCTACTTTTTCTTCTTCTTCAACTTCTACAACTTCACGAGGTAGGTTTTCCATAAACTCACCTAGTTTGAAGCAAAGATCTTTGGTGCCGATTTTATTCACAGCAGAGATCTTGAAGTACTCGCCTTCCCAGCCCAAAGCATCGATGATTTCTTGAATCTTTTCGTCTGCTTCGTCTTCTGGCATTAGGTCAACTTTATTGAACACTAACCAGCGAGGTTTTTGTGAAACTTTTTCACTGTATTGCTCAAGCTCATCGATGATCGTTAGTGCATTCTGAATAGGATCAGATTGATCGATCGGCATAATGTCGATCATATGCAGAAGAACACGACAACGCTCAAGGTGCTTAAGGAATCGGATACCAAGGCCAGCGCCATCAGCTGCGCCTTCGATTAGTCCTGGGATATCGGCAACAACGAAGCTCTTTTCAGGGACAACACTTACCACACCCAAGCTTGGGATCAAAGTAGTGAACGGGTAATCAGCCACTTTTGGTTTCGCAGCAGATACTGAACGAATAAAAGTAGATTTACCTGCGTTTGGTAGGCCAAGCATACCAACGTCAGCTAATAGAAGAAGCTCTAAACGCAGTTCACGAACTTCGCCTTTAGTACCCATTGTCTTTTGACGAGGAGCGCGGTTAACAGACGATTTAAAACGCGTGTTACCAAGACCGTGCCAACCACCTTTACCAACCATTACTTTCTTGCCGTGTTCAGCAACTTCAGCAACGATTTCGTTGGTGTGGATATCAACTGCACGCGTACCAACTGGTACTTTCAGCGTAATGTCTTTACCACGTTTACCAGTACAGTTACCGCCGCGACCATTCTCGCCACGCTCTGCATTGTAAAAACGTTGGAAACGGTAATCGATCAGTGTGTTTAAGTTCTCATCCGCTTGGATGTAAACATCACCGCCGTCACCACCGTCGCCGCCATCAGGACCACCTTTAGCGACGAATTTTTCGCGCCAAAAGCTAACTGTACCATTACCGCCATCACCGGCTTCTATTTTTACTACCGCTTCATCAACGAATTTCATTTTTTAACTCCGCACTTACGTTGCGTTACCACTCATCAAGGAGTGATATAAATTCTAGCAGATCCGTGTTTAGATCGATCACCTAAGATCTAGGCCGACCTGCAACCAAGGAACAAATAAGGAGAGGTTCTTTGCTTCTTATTTCTTAAAAACAAACGGCTTCTTAAAAACTAATCTGTTTATCAAAAAATAAAACGGCTTCTCAAAACCAAAACAAGAGCGTCTGCTTTTTTATTCTTGCTATAAATAAAAAACCCTGCCGAATCGGCAGGGCTTTTGAATTCAGCTTGAAAGCTAATAAAATAATCTAGTTAAAGATTAAATTACTCAGCTTCGATGCTTACAAACTTACGGTTTTTAGGACCTTTAACAGCAAATTTCACTTTACCTTCAGTAAGAGCGAAAAGAGTGTGGTCTTTACCGATGCCAACGTTTGTGCCAGCGTGGAACTTAGTACCACGTTGACGAACGATGATGTTACCTGCAAGAACAGATTCACCACCAAAACGCTTAACACCAAGACGTTTGCTTTCTGAATCGCGGCCGTTATTAGTAGAACCGCCAGCTTTTTTATGTGCCATTGTTAAACTCTCCTAATACTTAAGCGTTAATGCCAGTGATTTTCACTTCAGTGAACCACTGACGGTGACCAGCTTGCTTACGCGAGTGCTTACGACGACGGAACTTAACGATTTTTACTTTATCGCCACGACCGTGTTGTACTACTTCTGCAGTAACCTTGCCACCTTCAACAAGAGGTGCACCAACAGCGATTTCTTCGCCGTTAGCAACAAGAAGAACTTTATCAAATTCAACAGTTGCACCAGTTTCAACGTCTAATTTCTCTAAACGAAGTGTTTGACCTTCGCTTACTCGGTGTTGTTTGCCACCAGATTGGAAAACAGCGTACATATTTTACTCCGCTTTTTCCGCACAGCCTATGGTTGTTAATTGTACAACTCGGGTGTGCGCTAAACTAATCAATAGGGCGCAGATTCTACGGGAATCATGGCGCTATGACAAGCCATATTTTTAAAAAATTGGCGAAAACCTGTTCGCCAAAGAAAAGTGCGGCAATCATGCCCTTTAGCGATGTATTAATCAACGTTTTTTAGTGTATTATTCAACAATTAAATACAACGTATAAGCCTTACAGGGTCTAACTTCAGCCGGATGAACAATGGATTTTAAAGCTATCCAAACGCTTACTGCCAATGATATGGCAAAAGTGAATGAAACAATTCAAGCCCAACTTAATTCTGACGTAAGTTTAATCAACCAGCTTGGTTTTTATATCGTTAGCGGTGGTGGCAAACGCCTACGCCCTTTGCTTGCTCTTTTATCTGCTCGCGCACTTGGTTATCAAGGTGAAGCTCATATCACCTCTGCAGCCTTTATCGAGTTTATTCACACCGCAACCCTGCTTCACGACGATGTTGTCGATGAATCAGACATGAGACGTGGTAAAGCGACGGCCAATGCCGCTTTTGGTAATGCCGCTAGCGTTTTGGTGGGTGACTTTATCTACACACGCTCATTCCAAATGATGACAACGCTAGGATCTTTAAAGATCCTTGAGCTAATGAGTGAAGCGGTAAACGTGATTGCCGAGGGTGAAGTTCAACAATTAATGAACTGCAATAACCCAGACACCACAGAAGAAAGCTACATGCAGGTGATCTACTCTAAGACTGCTCGTTTGTTCGAAGCTGCGACCCAAATCGGTGCGATTCTTACTGAGTCATCACCAGAGATCGAAACAGCAATGCAGAACTATGGTAAATACCTAGGCACCGCTTTCCAACTGATTGACGATGTGATGGATTACACTGCAGATGGTAAAGAGATGGGTAAAAACGTTGGTGACGATCTAGCCGAAGGCAAACCAACACTGCCTCTACTTTACGCAATGCATAATGGCTCTCCTGAACAAGCAAGCATGATTCGTGAAGCGATTGAGAAAGCGAACGGCATGGAACGTCTTGACGATATTATGGCTGTAATGAAAGAGACAGGCTCTTTAGAGTACACAACAAATAAAGCCTACGAAGAGGCCGATAAAGCCATCGCTGAGCTTTCTGTACTTCCTGACTCAGAATATAAGCAAGCGCTAACCACGCTCGCACACTTAGCTGTTAAACGCAGTAAGTAAGCAGGTTAATAGAGAACTCGCTTCTAGCTTCTATATAAATAACAAAAAGAGCCTCAGGGCTCTTTTTTTTGGTTTTCAACAAATATTTGTAGGTGAGCCAAATTCAATATCGACTGGCTTCTAATGATAACGGCAGTTGTGCTTCAATCTCTTCAAGCTCTTCCATTGGCACCGCGTACTGCTCATGCCCGTTGTAAGTCTCTACTAGCGCGTACTGCTCTTGCTCATCAATTACCAATACTTTTCCTAAGTGCCCCAAATATTCGACATTCATACCCTTCTGAACAGTAGCCATAACATTTACCTTCACATTAATTGTAAAGCTAAATACGAGTAGCTTGAACTTCAGGATCAAAAAAGCCGATCATAATGACCGGCCCTTATTAATTAGCTTAAGTCTGAGTTAAATAGCGTTTCGCTTATTTAGCGAATTCAACACCAATCTCGATGTCACCATTTAGCGTTTCAAGCATGCTATCTAAAGCGTTACGTTCGAAGTCACTTAGCTCACCGTAGCTAAGGATCGCTTCAGCGCCCTCTTTACCTAGTTTAACTGGCTGTGCGAAGAATGGAGCGTGCTCGCCTTCACCTTCAACGTATGCACATTCAATCACGTTTTCTTCACCTTGAAGTGCTTTAACTAGTGCAAGACCGAAACGACAAGCCGCTTGACCCATAGACAGTGTCGCACTGCCGCCGCCAGCTTTAGCTTCTACTACTTCTGTACCTGCATTTTGGATGCGAGTCGTTAGTGCTGCGATTTCTTCGTCAGTGAACTCTACACCTTCAACTTGAGAAAGTAGAGGAAGAATCGTTACGCCTGAGTGGCCACCGATAACAGGAACACGGATGTCGCCTGGATCTTTGTCTTTTAGTTCAGCAACGAACGTTTCAGAACGAATCACATCAAGAGTCGTAATACCGAATAGACGACGCTTGTCGTAAACGCCCGCTTTCTTCAGTACTTCAGCCGCGATTGGCACTGTTGTGTTTACTGGGTTAGTAATGATACCAACACAAGCAGTCGGACAAGTAACTGCGATTTTCTCTGCAAGAGACTTAACAATGCCAGCGTTCACATTGAAAAGATCCGCACGATCCATACCAGGCTTACGAGCAACACCCGCTGAAATAAGTACAACATCCGCACCTTCTAGTGCTGGTGTTGGATCTTCACCCGCGTAACCTTTGATCGAAACAGGCGTTGGGATATGGCTAAGATCGGCAGCAACACCCGGTGTTACCGGAGCGATGTCGTAAAGTGCAAGATCTGAACCAGCAGGTAGGCGGTTCTTAAGTAGTAGGGCTAGGGCTTGACCGATGCCACCAGCGGCACCAATAACAGCTACTTTCATTGTTATTCTCCTTGAGAGCTTTCTCTTATAGATTCTTTGTAGGGTAATTCTTGAGCTAAATCTAAGTTAAAAAACTATATTAATCACAAAGTGATTACAATCAATTAACGCTAGCTTTGCGACTTCGCGCAAGTCAATAAAACCGTGCTACACAGCAAGTTCGCATTATGGCGATAATCGACTGAAATAACAAAATAAGTCGTCGCAAATAACACATTATTCTATTAAATATTTACAGTGATATGACTAACAAATTACAGGGATGTTTTGGCTAAAATTGAATATGTATGCGAAAATATGCAAACATCTTTGTTAATGAATAAGAATGACATATGCGCAATACAGAAAAGCAAGACAACTTAGTTCGTGCATTTAAAGCCTTACTAAAAGAAGAACGTTTTGGCTCACAAGGCGAAATTGTGGATGCCCTAAAACACGAAGGTTTTGAAAGCATCAACCAGTCTAAAGTCTCGCGTATGTTAACCAAGTTTGGTGCCGTTCGAACTCGTAACGCAAAAATGGAGATGGTTTACTGTCTTCCTGCTGAGCTAGGTGTTCCGACCGTTTCTAGCTCTCTAAGAGAATTAGTACTAGATATTGACCACAACAATGCATTGGTGGTGATACACACAGGTCCTGGTGCGGCGCAGCTGATTGCTCGTTTATTAGACTCACTAGGTAAGTCGGAAGGTATACTGGGCGTAGTCGCAGGTGATGATACTATCTTCATTACCCCAACGTTATCGGTTACCACTAAGCAACTGTTTGATTCAGTGTGTGAACTGTTTGAATACGCAGGATAATTGATCTCTGTTTCATAACTATCAGCCTTATTAATGGATCACGAGTATCTATTTGCTTCGTGATCCAAATCACATCCTAGAATATCCATACCTCCCTTCCAAAATCACACTAAACTATTGATTTTAAAAAACTCAGTAGTAAATCAAACACGAGATCCAGACATCATTTGTTAGATTTTTCAGCTATATCTTTTAACATTCGAGTAATTTTCTGCCAATTTTTGATATTATTCAGCCACTTTTTCATCACATGGATTGAAAAAGGTGCCGTTTCCAAATAGGAAACTCCTGAAGCAACTACACTTGTTTCAGGGTTAATAATGAATAAAGGAAGGGAAATTCATGGCATTTACCAAACTTATTAAAGTTGGTGCTATTGCAGCTGCTGTAATGGGCGCTGGCGCTGTTAACGCTCAAGAGTTCATCACGATTGGTACTGGTTCAGTTACGGGTGTTTACTACCCAACTGGTGGTGCGATTTGTAAGCTAGTGAACAAGGGCCGCAAAGACCACAACATTCGTTGTTCTGTAGAGTCTACTGGTGGTTCAATCTACAACGTTAACACCATCCGTGCTGGTGAACTAGATTTCGGTGTTGTTCAATCGGACTGGCAATACCACGGCTACAACGGTACAAGTAAGTTCAAAGATCAGGGCGAATACAAGAAACTTCGCGCGATGTTCTCTCTACATACAGAACCGTTCAACATCATCGCTCGTACTGATGCTGGCATCAACAATGTGTCTGACCTAGCAGGTAAGCGTGTAAACATTGGTAACCCAGGTTCTGGTGACCGTGCAACGATGGGTGTTGTAATGGACGCTATGGGCTGGACTAACGACAGCTTCAAGCTTGCTTCTGAACTTAAAGGTTCTGAGCGTTCACAAGCACTTTGTGATAACAAGATTGATGCATTCATCTACATGGTTGGTCACCCGAACGGATCAATCAAAGAAGCAACAACGTCTTGTGATGCAAAACTGGTTTCAGCAACAGGTCCACAGATCGACAAGATCGTAGCTGAAAACCCATACTACGCTTACAGCACAGTTCCTGCTGGTATGTACCGTGGTACTGACGCTGACGTAAACAGCTTCGGTGTTGCAGCTACTATGGTAACAACTTCAGACGTTTCTGAAGAAGTTGCATACAACGTTGCTAAGGCAGTATTTGAAAACTTTGACACTTTCAAACGCCTACACCCAGCATTTGCTAACCTGAAAAAAGAAGACATGGTTAAAGCGGGTATCTCTATCCCTCTTCACCCAGGCGCAGCAAAATACTACAAAGAAGTGGGCCTTCTAAAGTAACTCTACTTTAAGCCTACTACACCAATAAGGAGGCTAGCCCTCCTTATTGGCTTTTCACGTTTTATAAAAATAATTTAAGTGAAAAGAACAGCCCTTTAAGTTTCTCCAATTTGGAGGACTTACCTTCGTATCAAGCCTAAGACAAAGACGAACAAAAAACGCATTTCCCTATCCATTCACTACACTAGATAGGAAATAAATAACGTTTGGTTGTTCGTAAGAAAAGGCAGACCATCAATAATAAGGATAAAGTACATGACGCAGACAACATCACCGTCTCCAGATGTGCAAGAAATGGTGGCACAATCAGATACTGGTGCGCGTAGCCCTCGTGGTATCCAAGGCCGTATTTTATGGTTTGTGCCTCTATGTTGGTCACTGTTCCAACTTTGGTATGCATCTCCGCTGCCGTTCATTTTTAACTTCGCAATTTTAAACGACACTGAAGCTCGAGCAATTCACCTTACGTTTGCTATTTTCCTAGCCTTTACCGCTTATCCAGCCATGAAGAATTCGCCTAGGGATCGCATCCCCGCAGTCGATTGGATATTAGCGCTTGTAGGTAGCTTTTCAGCTTCTTATATCTATATTTTCTATACTGAACTCGCTGAGCGATCGGGCGCACCAACAACATTCGATATTGTTGCGGCTGTATTCGGTATGGTTTTACTGCTTGAAGCAACACGACGCGCTTTGGGTCCACCTCTTATGGTTGTGGCAGCAGTATTCCTACTTTATACCTTTGGCGGCCCTCACATGCCGGACGTTATTGCCCACAAAGGTGCGAGCCTGAACAAGGCAATGTCGCATCTGTGGCTAACAACTGAAGGTGTATTCGGTGTGGCACTTGGCGTATCAACGTCATTCGTATTCTTGTTTGTACTGTTTGGTGCAATGCTAGAACGTGCTGGCGCCGGTGCTTACTTTATTAAAGTTGCATTCTCTCTGCTTGGTCACATGAAAGGCGGCCCAGCGAAAGCAGCCGTTGTGGCGTCTGGTTTATCTGGTCTGGTATCAGGTTCTTCGATTGCAAACGTTGTTACCACAGGTACCTTTACTATCCCGCTAATGAAGCGTGTTGGTTTCCCGGGCACAAAAGCAGGTGCAGTAGAAGTAGCAGCTTCAACCAACGGTCAGCTTACACCACCTATCATGGGTGCTGCGGCATTCTTGATGGTTGAGTATGTGGGCATCTCGTATGTAGAAGTAATCAAGGCGGCGCTATTGCCCGCTCTGATCTCTTATATCGCTTTGATTTACATTGTTCACCTAGAAGCATGTAAAGCGGGTATGACTGGCCTACCTCGTCGTCACACGCCAACCATCGTACAAAGCCTACTGTCTTTCACCGGTACCATTTTAGGTCTGTGTGTTATCAGTGCCGCAGTTTACTACGGTGTCGGTTGGACGAAAGATGTCTTTGGCGATGCTGCAACACCAATCGTAACGGTGGCTCTATTAGTCGCTTATGTCGCTCTGGTTCGTGTATCAGCAAAATACGCATCTGAAGGCGGCATGGAAATCGATGCGGATCTCAAAGAAGTTCCGGATCCAGGTCCAACAATTAAGTCTGGCCTGCACTTCCTATTGCCTATCGTGGTGCTTGTTTGGTGTTTAACAGTTGAACGTTTCTCTCCAGGTCTGTCGGCATTCTGGGCGACCGTGTTCATGATCTTCATTCTGATCACTCAGCGTCCGTTAATGACTCTGATGAACAAATCAGACGATCTTGCAGAGCAAACTAAAGCTGGCTTCGTTGATCTCGCAGAGAGCTTGGTTTCAGGCGCACGTAACATGATTGGTATCGGTGTCGCGACAGCGGCTGCAGGTACGGTTGTAGGCGTGGTGACTCTAACGGGTATCGGTCTAGTAATGACGGACTTCGTTGAGTTTATCTCAGGCGGTAGCATCATTCTTATGTTGCTATTCACTGCAGTAATCAGCTTGATCTTAGGTATGGGCTTGCCAACAACGGCGAACTACATCGTTGTATCAACGCTGATGGCTCCGGTAATCGTGACCCTAGGCGCTGCGCACGGCTTGATCATTCCATTGATTGCGGTTCACTTATTCGTGTTCTACTTCGGTATTCTTGCGGATGATACACCTCCGGTAGGTCTCGCGGCGTTTGCAGCAGCGGCAATTGCGAAATCAGATCCGATTCGTACTGGTATCCAAGGCTTCACCTATGATATCCGTACCGCAATTCTACCTTTCATGTTCATCTTCAATACTCAACTACTACTGATGGGCATTGATTCTTGGTGGCACTTAGCACTAACGATTTTCTCATCTGTGACTGCGGTACTTATCTTCGCAGCTGCAACACAAGGTTGGTGGTTCACCAAGAACAAGTGGTGGGAAACGGTGCTGCTTATTGCATTAACCTTCACTTTCTTCCGCCCTGGCTTCTGGTGGGACATGATTTACCCAGAGAAAGTTCTTTCACCTGGAGTTGAGATTGCTCAAATCACGGAAAAGCTGGATGTGGGACAATCACTTGAACTTAGAGTGGGTGGCGAAAACTTAGAAGGTGACTATTCTGAAAAGACAGTTCGCCTGCCGTTTGAAGATTCTGCGACCTCAAGTGAAGATCGTATTGCCTCTATGGGTCTAATGCTGACTGAATCAGAAGGCAAGATGATTGTTGATATGGTTGAGTTCGGTAGCCCAGCAGAAGCGGCTGGTATTGATTTCGATTGGGAAATCAAATCCGTTATCCAAGATGCAGATCGACCAATGAAAGAGTGGGTATTCTTACCAGCTCTGATCATTTTGATTGGTTTAGCGATGAACCAAAGAAGACGTGCTCGTAAGGATGAGATTAGCGCGTAATGGATAAGGCTGAGTAGTGCTTAGCGCTATTTGGCTTTATTACATGGAAAGGATAATTACAGTGCTAAGTGAAAGCTTAGCGCTGATTAAAAAGAGACGAATACATGTATAAACAAATCCTTGTTCCTGTTGATCTTAATGACAAAGGCTTTTCTGATAAGGCAGTCGAACTGGCGGTATGGCACGCAAAACACAGCAATGCTGAAATCCACATTCTGAACGTACTACCAGGCATTCACATGTCGATGGTGGCGTCTTACTTCCCGAAAGATGCAGCGAACCAAATGAAGCTTGATGTTAAAAATCAGCTGAAAGAGTTTGCTGACAAGCACATTGACGATGAAGTGGTGTATAAAGTTCACGTTGCCGAAGGCAAGACTTACACAACGATTCTAGATTACGCAGAAAAACTGGGCGCTGACCTTATCGTGATGCCTAGCCATAAGCGTTCGAAAATCGACAAAGTTGTGCTTGGTTCTGTTGCAAGCAAAGTGGTACAGAACTCACCAATCAATGTATTGGTGGTTAAACCGCAAGGTTAAGTCATTTAATCGACACACAATCTAAAAAGGTTGGCCTACAGGCCAACCTTTTTTGTTTTAATTCATGCTACATAGCTTTAGAGTCAATTCACTATGTTTTGCGGGCGACCCGCAATAAAGCCTTCAATATTATCCATTAAGATATCAGACAGTTTTTGAATCGAGCTGTCGCTGCCCCACGCCACATGTGGAGTGAGTAATAAGTTCGGTAAGTGGCTATTAGCCAATAGTGGATTTGAGTTGTCGGCTGGCTCTTGTGTAAACACATCCATACCTGCGCCTGCAATCTCATGTTTTTTCAAAGCCTCAACTAGGGCTTGTTCATCTACTAGACCTCCGCGCCCGGCATTAATTAATACCGCGCTCGATTTCATCATTGTGAGCTCTCGCTCTGAAATCAGATTTTGGGTCGCATCAGTCAATGGGCAATGTAGACTGATCGCATCCGCTTGCTTCAATACCGTATCAAAAGGTAGATACCCTTCTCGACAAGACTCTGCTCCTTTTCGCTCGGCAAACATCACCTTCATACCAATCGCTTTGGCTAACATTGCGGTGGCTTGACCTAAGCTGCCACTCCCCATCAACCCCAGTGTGCTGCCAGCCACATCTTGAATCGGATGAGTAAAGAAGCAGAACTGCTTGTCCTTTTGCCACTCGCCCGCCTCAATGTCTTTATGATAACCAACAAGGTTTCGTTTAAGTGCAAACAGCATTGCGATGACATGTTCAGGAACCGATTGAGTCGCATAGCCTTGCACATTAGCCACTGCGATATTACTGCCCTTGCAGTATTCCACATCAACATTGTTGACACCTGTAGCAGAAACAGCGATCAACTTGAGTTGTTGCGCTTGAGCTAAATTATCAGCGTTGAGCACAACCTTATTGGTGATAACAACATCTGCTCCCGCAACGCGCTCAGCAACGAGCTCTGGAGCAGTAAAATCAAACTCAATCCATTCATGTTCGAAGCTAAGAGGTTTTAAATTGATTTGAGATGGGATGGTAGCCCGGTCAAGAAAGACCACTTTCAACTTCGGCATTGTACGTCCTTGAATTGGTATTGATGACACCATTCTAAGCTTTTAGCTTTCTGTAGTCTGGAAGCTCTGGCGCAATTTCAAAGTGCTGTTCAATTTGTGGTGACGCTTGAGGGTAAAATTCACAAGGAACAAAGGCTTTGAACAGTTGGTTGTTCTCCGGATGATAGAAGCTCAGTTCACACGCATGTAAAGCTAATCTATCGCTATACTCAAAAGCTTCAGGCGTTGCATAAAACTCGTCGCCAACAATGGGCGTCCCTATTTCCATACAATGCACACGCAACTGATGAGAGCGACCGGTAATCGGCAGTAACTTCAACAAAGTGGTTTGAGTCTCTTCTTGCTCTACCATATAACGAGTCTGTGATGGCTTGCCATCCTCGAAACACACTTTCTGCCTAGGGCGATTCGGCCAATCACAGATGAGTGGCAGATCAATAAGCCCTTCTTTTTCTTCTACTGCCCCCCACACTCGTGCGTAATAGAGCTTATGTGTCAGTCGATATTGGAACTGCTTCTTCAAATGCCGCTCAGCCTGCTTATGTTTAGCTAACAACATCAAGCCCGATGTCGACATATCCAAGCGATGCACGACCTGAATATCAGCAAACTCCTCAACCAACCGACTCCACATACTGTCGTAATGCTCTGGCAATCTTCCCGGCACTGAAAGTAGGCCTGCTGGCTTGTTCACCACAAGAATATCGTCATCTTGATAGACAATGTCGATCCACGGTTCACGTGGTGGTGTGTACTGCTCTAACGCCATTGAAGCCTCTAAATTACTAGTGAGTAAATAATTTACGGTTAATTTGTTTATTATTAAATACAATTTTCAACATTTCCGTACATAAAAGTTGACGACCTTACAAAACATGGTATTGATAGGGTAACGGAAAATAAGAAGTCAGCATCAAAGGAAAAATGATGGAAAGTACGGTTAAAACAACCACCGAAAAAACACAAACCTCTGCTCCCCTATCAAGTTTAATCAAGTCTCTTGGCCCAGGCATTATGATGGCCGCAGCAGCTGTAGGTGGCTCACATTTAGTTGCCTCGACCAAAGCTGGTGCGATTTATGGCTGGCAGCTCGCCGCACTTATTATCCTGGTAAACATATTTAAATACCCATTCTTTAGAGCCGGTATCCAATATACTCTTGGCACAGGACAAAGCTTGGTTGAAGGTTACTCTAACCTTGGCAGACCTTACCTTGTAATCTTTTCGATATTGAGCGCAATTTCCGCCGTGGTAAATACTGCAGCACTACTGTTATTTAGTGCAAGCCTACTCAGTTACTTTATTCCTTTCGAATTGGCCACCAGCACATTGTGCATGATCGTTTTAGCGACCTGCTTGATCATTCTGTTTGCTGGCCATTATCGCGCGCTTGATACGCTGTCCAAAGCGATCATGGCGATCTTAACCATCACAACCTTAGCTGCAGTCGCCATTGCTATAGGCTCTCCAGTCGAACCTGATGCTGCTTTTGTTCCACCGTCGCCTTGGTCATTGGCTGCTATTGGTTTTATCGTGGTGACCATGGGTTGGATGCCTGCGCCTATCGAAATATCAAGCATCACCTCTATGTGGCTAAAAAGCCAAAAAGAGAAGCAGGAAGTGACCGCACAATCAGCGCTGTTCGACTTTAACGTTGGCTACATTGGTACGGCGCTGCTTGCTTTAGTATTCGTTGCGTTAGGCGCGCTAGTACTTCACGGTTCGGGAGTTGAACTGTCTCGCTCCGGTGTTGGCTTTACTCATCAATTGGTCGGCATCTACGCTTCGACAATTGGTGAATGGTCTCGCCCGTTAATCGCTCTTATCGCTTTCTTCTGTATCTTTGGTAGCACCATTACCGTTATCGATGGCTACTCACGCGTGCTTGCTGAATCACAACGTCTATTATTCAAAAAAGATTCAAGCCCAAGAATGCTGCAAGGCTGGATAATCATTGTCTCTATCGCGGCACTCGCGATTGTGATGTTCTTTAGCGCAGCACTGATGCCTATGCTCGATTTCGCAATGGTACTCGCGTTTGCAACAACGCCATTCTTCGCTCTGCTTAATTTCATCTTGGTCAACAAAGCTAAGCTTCCAGAAGCGCTAGCCATTGGCAGCAAACTAAAATGGTTGTCTGTAGCAGGTCTTGTTTACCTATTTGGTTTCCTAGCGGTATTTGTTTGGTGGAAGTGGTTAATGTAACCAGCTACTTGAATTGTTAATTAAGCTACAGATACAAATAAGGCCTTCATAATGAAGGCCTTATTTCGTTGAAGCATTTCGCTAATTCAAAACTAGTTGTGAGAAACCACAATCAAGCGTAATGAATCTAGCTGAACCTGAGCTTTGCTGATGTAACCGGTCAGTTCATTGATTTGAGCTTCGATTACCTCTAGCTCTTCATCACGAATATTAGGATTCACGGCTTTAAGCGCTTGTAGACGCTCTAATTCACCGTTCAGGTTAGTCTGCATATCTCGTTGAGCTTGTTCACGCACTTCTTCCACTTTAGGAAGTACGTGCGTCTCACCCGCTTCGATTAGCTTGTGAATTTCACCTTGTACCGAGTTAACTAGCTTGCTCGCTAGGTGACGGTTTACAGGGCTTAATTGACGGTTAAAGCTGTCGAACTCAACCTGAGCTGATAAGTCATTACCACGGCCATCCATCATCAAACGAATTGGCGTCTTAGGCAAGAACTGGCTGATACCGCTGCGTTTCGGCGCTTGCGCATCCACAAGGTAAACCAGCTCAAGCAGGATAGTACCCACTGGCAGCGCTTTGTTTTTCAGTAGTGATACCGCTGATGCACCAACACCTTCACTCAGTAGCAGATCGATACCGCCCTGAATCATTGGGTGTTCCCAGCTAATGAAGTTCATGTCTTCACGAGAAAGCGCAGTATCACGATCAAACGTGATGGTTGCGCCTTCGTATGGTAAGCCTGGGTAGCTTGGCACCATCATGTGCTCAGACGGCGTTACAACCAGAGCATTCTCACCCTTGTCGTCTTGGTTCAAGCCAATCGTATCGAACAGGCTTAGTGCAAACGTTACTAGGTTAGTGTCGCCGTCAGTCGAGGCAATCTTCTCTGCAATTTCATGCGCTTTGTCGCCGCCGTTTGAGTGCATTTCTAATAGGCGATCACGGCCTTTTTCTAGATCTGATTTCAGGCTTTGATTTAGCTTGGCAGACTCTTCAATCACTTCATCAAGTTGCTCAGTGTTACCAGAAGCCAGCATCTCGATAAGAACATCTGAGTACTTATCGTAAACCGTGCGACCCGTTGGACAAGTTTCCGCAAATGCATTCAGACCTTCATCGAACCAACGCGCAAGGATCGCCTGTGATGTGCCTTTTAGGTAAGGAACATGAATGTCGATATCACGCAGCTGACCGATACGGTCCAAACGGCCAATACGTTGCTCAAGCAAGTCTGGGTTGAATGGAAGATCGAACATCACAAGTTGGTTAGCGAACTGGAAGTTACGACCTTCAGAGCCGATTTCACTACAGATAAGAACCTGAGCGCCGCCCTCTTCTTGAGCAAAGTAAGCCGCAGCTTTATCACGCTCTAGAATCGACATGCCTTCGTGGAATACGGTTGCACGCACACCTTCACGCTCACGCAGTGCTTGCTCTAATTGAAGAGCCGTACTTGCACGAGAGGCGATCACTAGGATTTTCTCGCTGCGCTTGTCTTGGATCTTTTCAATCAACCAGTTAACACGTGAGTCGAACTGCCACCAGCTTGAATCTTCACCTTCAAACTCTTGGAAGATCTCTTCTGGATACAGCATCTTCATTGCACGAGCTTCGGGAGCCATTTTGCCACCGATCATGCCAGATACACGCATTGAGGTTGTGTACTGCGTTGGAATCTCCATCGGCAGTAGGTTTACATTACGCTTAGGGAAGCCTTTGATTGCAGCACGTGTGTTTCTGAAAAGAACACGGCCAGTACCATGGCGATCCATAAGGTTATCAATCAATTCTTGGCGAGCTAACGCTTGCTCTTCTTCGCTGCTATCACCTTCGATAACGCGGAATAGAGGCTCAACATCTTGCTCAGAAAGCAGTTCCGTAATCTGGTTCTTCGCGCTGTTTTCAAGCTTCACTCCAGAGAACAGAGCCGTTACTGCATCAGCAACCGGTGCGTATTGGTCTTCTTCTTCAACGAATGCTTCGTAATCGTAGAAGCGATCAGGATCAAGCAGACGCAGACGTGCAAAGTGGCTCTCACGACCAAGCTGTTCAGGCGTTGCTGTTAGTAGTAGCACACCAGACGTATTTTCCGCTAAGCCTTCAACCACTTGGTATTCACGGCTTGGTTTGTCTTGGCTCCACTCAAGGTGGTGCGCTTCATCGACAACCAACAAGTCCCACTCGCCTTCAAGTGCTTGCTCGTAGCGCTTACGGCTCTTACGTAGGAAGTCCAAAGAACACAGAACGTACTGCTGGGTATCAAACGGGTTGTCTGATTCAGCAAACGCTTCAATACAACGCTCTTCATCGAAGATAGAAAAATGCAGGTTGAAACGGCGCATCATCTCTACTAACCATTGGTGTTGTAGAGTTTCAGGAACCACAATCAGAATGCGTTCAGCACGGCCAGACAGCACCTGTTGGTGGATGATCATGCCCGCTTCGATGGTTTTACCTAGGCCCACTTCATCAGCCAGTAAAACGCGCGGAGCGTGACGACGACCCACTTCATGAGCGATGTATAGCTGATGAGGGATCAAGCCAGCACGCATACCACACAAGCCACGCATCGGGCTCTTGTGTTGTTGGTACTGGTTGCTTAGCGCACGGTAACGCAACACAAAGTTATCCATACGGTCGATTTGACCTGCGTATAGCTTATCTTGTGGCTTGTTAAAGCGGATCTGGTTGCTTAAGAAGATTTCACGCAGAGTGACTTCTGTTTCTTGGGTATCTTCGCGAGTACCTAAGTAGGTTAGCAGCCCTTTGTCTTCGATAACTTCTTCGACAGACAGAGACCAACCTTCTTGGCATTCGATGACATCGCCTACATTAAACGTTACTCGGGTTACGGGAGCATCAGTACGTGCATAAACACGGTTTTCTTCTGACGCTGCAAACATTAGTGTCACTGTGCGAGCATCCATTGCTACAACGGTACCTAAACCTAAATCGCTCTCCGTATCGCTTATCCAGCGTTGCCCCAAAGCAAATGTCATGAATCGACTACCTCAATCTTATAGTTGGAATTTGGTCTTCTTAACTGCAGTTTTAAACAAGAACATTATCGCTCCTGAACTAAAAATATAGCCAAAAATGTCTAGTTTGCAGCCACTTTTTAAGTGCGCTCTCAATAATAAATATCTCGAGAAAATGGTGCAGAAAAAGGTCGCTAATCTTACTCGATGCTGTGATTTAGGTCACGCCTAAAGGAGATGATTTCATGCTTTTTTTCTGTTTTCGCCAGTGCAATCAAACTGTCAAAAATTCATGGTTAATCTATAGGTAGCAGATTGCTGCTCTCAAACGAATACACCATATTCACTCGTAACGATATGGTGCTGTTCCTCTAGATGAAGTTTAGGTGAGTAGTTGACTATCACCAGAATCAGATACTAATCTTTATATGAGCTTTATCTACGTTCAATGAATGCAAGGCAAGCCGCACGTCGGCAAGGAGATGCTATGGGCGAGACCAACCGGAAGCTATTTGTTTTAGACACCAATATCCTACTTCACGAACCCTTCGCTATATTTTCTTTCCAAGAGCACGATGTCGTTATCCCCATGACAGTGCTAGAAGAACTCGACAGAATCAAAGACAGTAAAAGAGACGTTGCTCGAGATGCGAGAATTGCGATTCGAACGCTCGAAGACCTGTTCAGGGAAGCCACACCAGACCAAATATCGGAAGGCATCCCTTTTTCTAAAGACATAAATGCATCTGGCAGTATTTCAATACTCGCTGACTACGAACTTCAAGAAAGCATCAAAGCCTTTGCCGATGACAAGGCGGGCGATAACCGAATCCTCAACGCTGTCCTCTATCTTCAAAATAAACGCGCACCACGCGAAGTGGTTCTCATCACCAAAGACATCAATATGCGTTTACGAGCAAAAGGCGCCGGTGTACGTTTTGTTGAAGACTATCAAACTGACCAACTGATTGATGATGTCCAATACCTCACCAAAGGCTTCCAACAACTGGAAGGCTCATTTTGGGATGGTATCGATAATGTCGAGAGCAGAAGTTTAGGCGGCAAGACGCTGCACACCTTAGCAAGAGCGCCGTTCGAGCCAACCTTCCTCAACCAATATGTGATTGACGAAGAAAGTGACTTTGCCGCTCGAGTCGAGGAGATTGAGCCGGAAAGCATTACCCTGAGAGACCTCAGCCGCGAAAGATTGATGAATCGCAGAGCATGGGACATCACACCAAAGAACGTCTATCAAGGCATGGCGATTGATGCGCTGCTCGACCCTGATATTGATCTTGTGATTCTCACTGGCGCCGCAGGTAGTGGTAAGACGGGTGTCAAGTTCGAAAAATCTACCAAATTCGTTCAGACCTTGAAGCAAAAAGAGGGCTGTGGATTTAAGGCTGTTAATGAGTCTTATGATTGTCTTCAAGCTGAGAAGGTGGCTGCATGAGTAAAGTTTTAAGTGATGATGTGAAGCGAGTCTACGTACTTGACACTAATGTGTTGCTACATGACCCAATGGCAGTTTATGCATTTGAAGAGCACCGTATTGTTATTCCAATGACTGTTCTTGAAGAATTAGATCGTATAAAGGACAGCAAAAAAGACGTAGCGCGGGATGCCCGTGTTGTAATTAAAACCATTGAGCATTTAGTTGACGGTGCAAGCCCTGAGGATGTGCAAGCTGGGATTTTGATTGAACATAAAGGACCAAGCCCTGATGGAACTCTATCTATATTTGCAGATTATATAGAACTAAACGGAAGAACAGGCTCCGATTGGATGCCTTTAGATAGTCCAGATAATTTCATTATCAATAGTGCCTTGTGTCTACAGCGAATGCATGAATCACAAGAAGTTGTGTTGGTAACGAAAGATATAAATATGCGCATTAAAGCCAGAAGTGCTGGCTTGAAACATGTAGAAGACTATCGAAAAGATAAAATAGTTGAAGACATAGAACTATTATCAAAAGGTTATCAGCGCTTTGATGGTGACTTCTGGCAGCAAATTACAGATGTAAAAACAGTTGTAGAGTATGGTCGAACTTACCATGATATTCCGTGCCAGCAGTTAGGTGATTTATACGTTAACCAGTATTTGTTAGATGAAGATTCAGACTTTGCTGCTAGGGTTGTCGGGAGGGATGGCGATCATTATCGATTACTAGATCTCGGTAAGGAAAGGTTATTGCACAAGAATGCTTGGGGGGTCCATGCAAAAAACGTCTATCAAGGGATAGCTCTCCATGCACTTCTCGACCCTAAAATTGATCTAGTTATCTTAAATGGCCCTGCAGGATCGGGGAAAACCTACTTAGCCCTAGCCAGTGCTTTGGATCAGTCGGTCGAGCGAGGGATCGTGGATAAGGTGATCGTAACCCGATCAACCCCAGAGATTGCAGAGTCCATTGGTTTCTTGCCGGGTACAGAAGAAGAGAAGATGTTGCCTTGGTTAGGTGCGGTAACTGACACGATGGAAAGCTTGCATAAGGGGGACGCTCTACCAAATGAAAGTCTCCAGTATATTGTTGATAAGGCGAACATTCAGTTCAAATCTTTAAACTTTATGCGTGGCCGTTCGATTCAGCATGCATTCGTTCTTGTCGATGAGGCACAAAACTTAACTGCAGCACAACTCAAAACCATCATCACTCGTTGTGGTGAGGGTACCAAGCTTGTTATATCCGGTAACCTTTCACAAATTGATAGTAATTATCTGTCTCCTGTTACCTCTGGCCTCACCTATGTCATTGAGAAGTTTAAGAACTACGAAGGTAGTGCCAACATATATCTCAATGGTGTTGTTCGCTCTCGTCTAGCGGAATTTGCTGAGGAAAATATGTGATTTAACTCTAAGGGCGCCGGAATCAGGCTTGTTCCGGCGGCCAATTGCAGATCCGGTGAAGTTCATGTTCGTAACTAGACAATGATACTGCAGGTTGAGCGGTTTATGGCTGAGTTCTTTGCAAAACCAGCCTTCGATCCATTTTCATCAAGTTATTATGAAATAAACAATCATCATCAATGAATGATTGATTTCACAATCGTGAGTTCCAATCGTGAGTTCTAAGTGTGAAACACACAATTGGACATAAATGTATCAGTGACTTTGCTAAATTAGGTTTTTTAGGATTACTTTGAGTAAGGTAATTCCATGCCGTCACAATTGGGCTTGATGGCTTTGAAAATCGTTTGGTTATTTACTTGGCACAGGGTTCCATCAAGTTATATTGGTATCATTCGTACGGTTTAGCGTAAATGATCTAATATCAAGTCTACCTTTGTTCTTGCAACTGGAATAACCCGACTCACTCTGCTCAGTGACACTAGAGTATTTCGACCCTCACGTTGGACTTGGGTTATCAAACCCACATTGACGATAAAACTGCGATGTACCCGCAAAAATTGCTCAGTGCTCAACTCTTTTTCAAAGTTCGTCATGGTTTCTTCTGTGACGATCGTCTGTAGCTGAAACTTTCTCTGTCCCGAGGCTGTTAGGTTAACTTGTTGGTAGCGGCCGATACTCTCTATGTAGCTGATATCGCTCTCGGTGAGCCTGTAGGTTGTCTTGCCATCATTGACTAGAATTTCCTGTTCCACAGCAGGTGATACCAGAGGTGGGAGGGCTTTAATCTTTTCAAGGCAGCGCTCAAGTCTGGTTTGGCGAACGGGTTTTAGTAGGTAATCCACGACTTTGGTTTCAAATGCGCTTAGAGCGTGCTCTGAATAGGCGGTCACATACACCAAGTGATAAGGGATATGCTCGGTAGCCTTTGCCACCATAAAGCCATCCAACCCAGGCATTTCAATGTCCATAAACACGATGTCTGGCATCCGTTGGCATATCGCTTCAATGCCTTTTTGTGGGTCGTTGTAGCTACCAATAACGTCAATCTCTTCAAACGCCGCAAGGCTACGTTTTAAAGCTTGAGTCGCTGCGGGCTCATCATCTATTAATAAGACTCGGTCCATCGGTTTCTCCTTAAAAAACATGACGGATGGTGATTTGCGCGCAGCTGGTACCATCGGCAAAGTTCATTGAAAAACTGGCGTCGTCGTATTCTAAATTCAAGGTATCGCTAATATTGCGATGACCACTGCCAGCTGTAAACTGAGGCGTGTTGGTCTCCGGCCAACTGTTACAAACGGTAATGTAAAGCTCTCCCTCGGTGTAGCGGGTTTTTATATCGAGGTGAATGCGCTTAATGGTCTTGCTAAGTGCATGCTTTATGACGTTTTCGACTAAAGGCATGATGAGCATAGGCGGGATTTTCAGCGTTTGACTCTCCTTGCCAATATCGATGGAGAAATACAATCGCTCGGTAAAGCGCGCTTTTTGAATGGCTAGATAATGCTCGATCAGTTCCACCTCATCACTGAGCAAAATTCGCTTTTTGTCTGAGATAGCGATAGTGCCTCGGAGCAAGTCACTGAGTTCAAAAATAAGCTCCTGAGCGAGTTCGGGACGTTCTGGGATCTCGCTGTGTAGCAGGTTCAGTGTGTTGAATAGAAAGTGCGGATTGGTCTGAATGCGCAGTAGAGAAATCTCAGACTCTTTTAATGACATCTCCAGCTCTAACGCTTTTTGTTTCAGCTGCCAACTGTGAACAACCATAGTGTAGATGGTCACTTGCAGTAATAGGTTCAAATGAGTAAGCAGCTTTAGCCGGACTAGCTGAAAGACGGTCACAGTATCAAACGTCTGCGCCACCGGCAGACCGCCGGAGGTAAAGGCAATGGCTAATGAAGCCAAAACCAAGTTTATCAAGATTTGATATGGCAGCCTGTGGCGATAATTAGCGCCAAATTTGGCGTCAAATAGTCGTCGGAATAGCCAAAATAGTGCACATATTGAAAAGATGCCTGTGAGGGCACGAAAGGCCTTGTCCAAGGAGAGTGGCTTATCCAACGCAATCATCACGTAGTACAGTGATGAGTAGAGAATCACAGAGTTGATGAGCGGCCATACAACCAGCAACAGCAAATCCTGTCGTGAGAACGACAACTTGGATAACAGTGACTTTGAGAACAAAGTTTTTAGAATAGGAGACTTCAAAATAGACGCTCTAGGAACAAGGTGCTGACAGTATAAGTGAAGCGACGCTATCTGTTGACCAACTCATAACCGAAATAGACCCAATCGTACATTTTACCATTTTTCGCCACGCTCAACTCATTACTATGGCTAGAAATGAAGTTGTAATGGTTAACAAAATGAAAGTGTCACACAGTTATAAAAATGGATTGACTACCTTGATCGTCGCGCTGAGCCTATTTGGGTGTAGCAAAGATGAGGTACCACAAGCTAAGTCTGCGCCAATTAAACCGGTCAAGACGCTGGTCGTTAGTCATAAACAGTATCAAGTACGGCATTTTACCGGGATTCTTGAAGCGAATAAGATCATCGACATGAACTTTCGAATCCAAGGTGAGTTAACAGACCTTCCTATCAAATCGGGTCAAAAAGTAGAAAAAGGACAGTTACTGGCGCAACTAGATAGTAGCCAACAGCTTATTAACAGAAAATCGAGTAAGGCTTCTTTAAAACAAGCGAAAGCAGAGTACGAACGAGCACTGTCACTTATCAATAAAAAGGCAATTAGCCAGGCGAACTTGGATGCGCTGGAATCGCAATATATTTCAGCCCAAGCCGCATTTGAGCGAAGCGTAAAGGATGTTGAGTATACCTCTTTACTCGCTCCCTTCTCTGGCATCGTAAGTCAGCGCTATATTGACAACTTCTCGAAAGTTACCTCGTCGACCAAAATCCTCACGTTGCAGGATGTTGAACAATACAAAATCACCATTACGGTGCCGCAATCGCAGTTTGTGAAAATTCAAACCGCAGACGCCGTGAAGCTAAGCGCAGAAATCGAAGGATTTTCACAGTCATTCCCCCTTAAAGTTGATGAGCTTAGTGTCAGCCAGCAAAGCAGCCAGCAGCTACACGTTACCTTAGTGTTGCAACCTCCATCTGAGCGCCGATTGTTTACAGGGACGTCAGTCAAAGTGAAAGCCGAAGCGTTTGGTGTCAGCAATGGGATGGTACTACCTAGTCATACCGTGCTTAGCGATGGTGATGAGCATTATGTTTTTGTGGTACATCCAACAAGCAACGTGTTAGAGAAACGCATTGTGCGCGTTGACGGCGTCAGTGAGCAAGGCATCAACATTGTCGATGGATTATCGGAAGGTGAGCGCGTTGTCGTCGCCGGAGTGAGCCAAGTTCATGACGGTCAGCAGGTAAGAGTGGAGACGAAATAATGTCGATGACTGCCTTTTCTCTAAACAACAGCCGCATCACGCTGCTCGTTATTGCGGTGTTGACGTTTTTGGGTATCCAAGCTTACAACACCATCCCAGAAGCGTACGATCCTGGCTTTACCATTCGAAATGCTCAGGTCATTACTCAGTTTCCTGGTGCCAGTCCAAAGAGGGTTGAAGATCTAGTGACGGATCCGCTTGAAAAAGCGGTGCTAGAGCTTGCAGAATTGGACTTTGTTAAGAGCCAATCTAAAAATGGTGTGTCGATACTCACCGTCGCCATCAAAGAGGACTACTCTGAGCTACAACCTATTTGGGATAAATTGCGTCGTAAGATAGACCGCGTTGCGAGCACATTACCAGAAGGTGTTTCAGCACCTGTTGTTAACGATGAGTTTGGCGATGTATATGGCATCGTGCTGGCTATTCACGGTGAAGGTTTTACTTATCGTGAACTAAAACAAACAGCAGAAGACCTTCGTAGTGGACTGTTTTTGCTTGACGATGTGGCTAAGGTTGACCTTCATGGCGTACAGCAAGAGCAAATCAAACTTAAATTCGATGCCAATGCGTTAGCGGCCTATGACTTAACACCCAATCAGCTCGCGGATATTTTGTCGAAACAGAATATTGTCTTGAGTGGTGGCAGTGTTGTTTTTGGTCAGGAGCGCTTACCGATTGAGCCGAGTGGTAACTACAACACGCCGGATGAGATCAAAGGTACCTTGGTAACGTTACCCAGTAGCGGTAAGACTGTGAGGCTGGACAGTCTAGTCACCATTGAATCGGGATACGAGTTTCCTATCAACAATCCAGTCTACTTCAATGGAAAGCCGTCCGTGAACGTTGCGATTGCTATGGTTGAAACCGGCAATAATGTGCGTTTGGGCGAACAAGTCGACGCTTATGTAGACCAGTTCACTCGTCAGTTACCGATTGGCTTGGAGATCAGCAAGGTCAATTTTGCGCCTAAGGAAGTAGAAGACAAGGTTAATCAGTTTGTCTCGAGTCTAGTGCAGTCAATGACAGTAGTTGGCTTGGTCATGTTTATCTTTTTAGGCTGGCGAACAGGGTTGATTGTGTCTCTACTGGTGCCTATCAGTATGCTACTGAGCATTTTGGTGATGTCTAAAATTGGGGTTGGTCTGGATCAGATCTCTCTTGCCGCGCTTATTATTGCACTCGGTATGTTGGTCGATAATGGCATTGTGATGTCGGAAAATATTCTGGTTCGCATTAACCAAGGAGTAAGTAAGAAAGCGGCAGCGATTGAGAGTGCCAATGAGCTTAAACTTCCTTTATTAACGTCATCCTTAACCACGTCCGCCGCTTTCTTGCCGATCTTCTTGGCAAAGTCGACTATGGGGGAGTATACGGGCGCATTGTTTGTGGTTGTGACCATAACGCTCTTGGCCTCTTGGCTGTTGAGCTTGGTGATGATCCCATTGCTTTGTGTACTGCTTTTAAAGCCTACCAAACAGGTAAAGGAAGAGTCATCTAGCCAACTCGCGTGGTATGCGAAATTACTGACCAAGCTTATCCGTTTTCGCTGGTTGACGGTTGTGGCGATGCTGTTGGCTACGGTGTTCGCTTTTCAAGCGATGAAGTGGTTACCGAATATCTTCTTCCCGCCATCAGAGCGAACCTTTTTCAAAATGGAAGTGACGATGCCAATGGGCACCTCCATTGAGCATAACCAAGCCATGGTCGCTGACATTGAGCAGTATTTACTTACCTTGCAAGCTAAGAGCGCTTCGGATGCTAAAACGAGCGATAACTTGGGTATCAAAAACCAAGGAATAAAAAACTGGTCTGTGTATGTTGGCTATGGCGGCCCACGCTATATTTTGCCGCACAGCTCTCGAACGTCGAGCCCAGAATACTCATTCTGGGTCATCAACACCCACGACTATCGTGATAATCCGGCACTGATGCAACGTATCGAGTCTTACATCAGCGAGAATCATCCAGACGCCATCGCGACCACAAGGCTTATCGAAAATGGTGCGGCGATTCTGAATCCGGTTGAAATTCGATTAAATGGTTTGGATCAGGATAAGGTCTTTGCGATTACTCAAGAGATCAAGGCGAAATTGGCCAGCATAGATGGCCTCAAGGATGTGAGTGACGATTGGGGACAAAAAACCAAAACCATCCGTATTGTTATTGATCAACAAAAAGCCGCGCTCGCAGGCGTGAATAACCGAGACATTGCACTTAGTTTGCAAACGTCACTGGTTGGCAAAAACTTGAGTGAGTTTCGTGACGGAATCTTGAGTATCCCTATCGTGCTTTCTAATGAAGAGCGTGAAGAACTTAATGTTGAGCAAATCTTGGCGCTGCCAATCTATACTCCTGCAGGAAGCGTGACGCTCGCGCACATTGCCGACGTCGATATCGTATGGCAAAACGCCAAGATCTATCGTCGCAATAGTTACAAATCGGTCACCATTGGTGCTCAGTTGGAGCCCGGCTATACCGCGAGTGAAGGACTGAATGCGATTTTACCTTGGCTCGAGGTAGAGTCTCAAACTTGGCCAAACAGCGTGTTTTTTGAGATTGGCGGTGAAGAAGAGAAGTCGAAAAAGTCGACGGGTAGTATCAGTGAAAATCTGCCACTGGCGCTGTTTGTCATTATTGGTTTGCTGGTGGCGCAATTTAACTCATTTAGAAAGCCCATCATCATCCTTTCAACGATTCCAATCGCGTTTGTTGGGGTGGTGGCAGGTCTACATATTGGTAATAGTTTCTTTGGCTTTATGACGTTCTTGGGCGTGATATCGCTGGCGGGGATCGTGATTAATAACGCCATTGTTTTACTAGAGCAAGTAGACATAGAGATGGCCTCTGGTAAGCGAGCGATTGATGCGTTGATTGCAGCGGGTAAGAGGCGTATGAAACCGATACTTCTCACTACCTTGACGACGGTACTGGGCATGATACCGCTGCTAATTACAGGTGGAGCGATGTGGCAGACGATGGCGATTGCCATTATCGCTGGGCTTATTTTCTCTACTTTACTGACGCTGATATTTGTTCCTGTACTGTACAGCATCTTCTATCGAGTAGAGGTTTAACACAACTCTCAGTTGGTTAAAGAATAAAGGGGGGAGTCAGTTCCCCTTTTTAAAAGAGATTAAATAAACAAGGGTTTCAAAATGAAAATACTAGTCACACTTTTTTTTACCTTATGGTCGATGACGACGTTTGCCAATTCGACCTTGATTGAAGGTCTATGGCTGGCGGAAAACAAATCCACACAAGTTGAAATTAGCCAAATTGAACCGGGGCGTTGGCAGGGAGTCGTGACAAGCTCTCCCTCAAAACCGGAGTTGGAAGGCACGCAATTATTGTCGGCCATAGTAGAAGTACCAGATGGTTATGAAGGAAAAGTGTACGCGATTAAGAAAGCGAAACACTATGATGCCGAGATCAAGCCTGTGGATAGCACATTGCAAATAGAGGTCACGGCCGGATTTTTCTCGAAAACCATGATTTGGACACGAATTGAATAAAATCGTCGTTGCGATACGTATCAGTTGGGGGCATGGAAGCCATATAACTGGCAAGGTGCAGTGACGTTCAATGATCTGTTCTAGAACGGACATTTCATACCAGATTTGTAGCCATTCGTTCCCTATATGCTTACCCGAAGGTGAGGCTAGGTTAGAGTAGCTAACACATTGAACAGTAATACATTGGATATAGGATGAGATCACTCATTTGGATGGGACTTTTGGTAACACTGACAGCGTGCAGCGTAGCACCAGAGAGTTCCAAGAGCAATGACTTTAAATATCAATCGACGAATAACCCAGCCTCATGGCGCTATGTATGGATACCGAAAAAATACGTTGATGAGGGGGCATTAAAAGACAAATTTTCTACGTATTCTAGTTTTTATGTTGCCCCAACGAGATTGGAAGTTGAAGGCTCTGAGTTTGACGAGCTTCAGCTGAGAGCTTTTTCTAATTACCTCGAGTTGGAGGCAAAAGATACTCTAGGTGCCTATAAATTACCCACGTCTGCTCCCGAGTATCATAGTCAAAAGAGTGGCTTAACAGTGCAGTTTGCTCTGAGTAATGTATCGACACCAAACTCGATATTGGCGACAACCAGCACGGTAATACCAATCGGGTTAGCGATTTCATATGCGTCTAAGCTTACTACAGGGGAGCATACTAACGTTACCAACGCCAGAATCGAAGTGCTGATAAGTGATAGTAAAACTGGTGAGCCCCTGTTTTCTGCAATTGATATCGTTGCAGGTGATAAAAGTTTTGACAATATCCTCGATCCAGAAGAAGAAATTCGCAAGATACTAAGGTTATGGGTTGTTAAGCTGGAGCAGACGTTATTGAACCAAGATCCTGTTGACACTCAATAAAGGAAGGTTACTGATTGGCATGTATAAGCCAGTGGTGACTGCTGAGGATGCGCCAGGAGCGTTGATTAATTTGCCAATGGTAATTGTGTGCTCTATCGCGTTGTTGGGCTCTATTTACAAAAAAAGCAAGTGAAACATATCGATTGACAATAAAAAGCGACGTACCGTAGCTAGAATTTGAAATAATGGCGGAGAAAAGGCTGGCCATTCATTAGATTCTAACATTAGAAAATGTTAGTCAATCTGATCCCACTTATTTAGTAAAGAGTAACTACTCTAAGTAACTTTGGGGCACTTTCGAGTTAGAAAGTGCCACGGGTAAAAATTCAATCCGAGAAGCTTTTGGACAGAAATCATTTAGACTATTTACTTAAATC
>NZ_JBFRSX010000037.1:0-203 GCF_041473835.1 Vibrio sp. 10N.222.55.A1
TCCGACCGCACCATTATTTCTCTTTAATTAGAGAACAAATAGTGAATCTATTAGATTTATTATGGCTACTTAGCTCAGTTGGTTAGAGCACATCACTCATAATGATGGGGTCGCAGGTTCAAATCCCGCAGTAGCCACCACTTATACAATGTCTTATTGAAGCACCAATATTCGATATGACTACAAAGATTTGCTGCGGTCGT
>NZ_JBFRSX010000037.1:958-106481 GCF_041473835.1 Vibrio sp. 10N.222.55.A1
GCGGTCGTGGCGGAATTGGTAGACGCACCAGATTTAGGTTCTGGCGCCGAGAGGTGTGAGAGTTCAAGTCTCTCCGACCGCACCATTATTGAATGAAACCCAGCTTTTTAGCTGGGTTTTGTTTTTTATCTGGAATATGTAAATCTGATAACTCCGTCACCAAGTATTTCTCCCTATCTAATCACTTCATGACTTTTTTATAAGACAATGTCTGCTCCATTTTCTAATTGAGTATGACTGCCCTATGAAAAACCTCACCCTAACGATCGGTTGCTACACAGACACTCCCAGTAAAAGCCAAGGCGTATATCAGGCTCAATTAGACTTGGAAAGCGGAAAGCTATTACCTTTAGAGCTCGTTGCAGAGTGCACTAACCCGTCTTTTGTCGTAGCGACAAAACTTGGCATCTATACCGCGTCTGAAATTGATCAGCCAAAACAGCCGCAGCTGATTCATATTCCTAGCCCTAACTCAAAGACGGTTAAGAACTCCGGTACTATCGCTGGCGGTCACCCCTGTCACATCACGATAGATCCACACAATAAGTTTGCTATCACGTCGCAATACTCATCAGGCACATTCGATATTTTTAGTTTAAGTATTAATGGCAATATCGATAAGCGACTCAAAACGATTGCTATGGTGGGTTCAGGGCCGAACAAAGAGAGACAAACTAGCCCGCACGCCCACCAATGCCTGTTCTTACAAAACTCGCCACAATTTGTCACCGTCGACCTTGGCGCTGATCGAATCAACTTCTATTGCTTTGATGAAGAACAGAAAGAGTTTCTAGACGAGCCTATGCAGTCTATTAAAGTGCCAGCCGGCAATGGACCTCGCCATTTAATCTTTAACAAAGCAGAAGACAGAGCCTATGTGATCTGTGAGCTCTCTGAATCGATACTTATGTTGGAAAAGGCTTTGGGTGTATGGAATATCGTAGAAGAAATTGATGCGCTTCCCAATATGGAGAAAGGAGAAGCTACGGCTGCGATAAAACTATCGCCGGATGAGCAATTCCTCTATGTATCTTGTCGACACCAATCAAGGATCAGTTGCTTCAGAATCGAGCCTACAATAAAAATGCCTATTTTTATTGATAGCTATAATACTGAAGGCAACTTCCCTCGCGATTTTCATATTACTGACTGCGGACGATGGGTTATCGCAGCAAACCAACACTCCAATAACATCACCTCATTCAAACGAAATAATGAGGATGGGTCTTTGGTTTATACAGGATACTCTTTAGAGATCGACGCACCGGTTTGCGTTACACAGCAGTTATAGCACTCAGCACCAAACAAAAAAGGAGAGCATCTGCTCTCCTTCTCTATATAGATAATCTGAACTAATAAATTAAAGGCCTAAGGCGTATTTCAATACTTGGGTTTTAATCGGCCCAGAGTTCTCTGCTAATTTTAGCGCAGCATTACGTGCAAACTTGAGCGGACCAATGTCGTTGCTGAATGTCTTGTAGAAAAAATCCATGCCACTCTGCATCATTAGGTTGTCGCCTCTTCTCATCACTTCATAACGTCTTGCTACAAACTGATTCAATTCACCCTTTTCGTTGGTGACATCCAACAGTACTGATACATCTTTAAAGCCTAAGTTAACACCCTGCCCTGCCAATGGGTTGATCGTATGTGCAGAGTCCCCGACTAAAATACAGTTATTCTTCGAATATGATTGAGCATGACGTCGTGTCAGAGGAAAAGAACCCGAATTCAAGACTTTAATATCACCTAACTCTTTAGGAAAGTGAGAAAGTACTTCGTTACGTAGTTTTTCAGGGGTCATTGCTGACAGTTGCTTAATACGCAGTGGAGAATCATACCAAACTAATGACCCCTGCCCGATTTCTTGACCGTCAGAGGTTAGAGAACACAAAGGCAAAAATGAACGAGGACCACTTGGTAAAAACTGCTGCCAAGTAATATCTTGCTGAGGCTGCTCGGTTTCTACGTTGATAAGCATACAGTGCTGGCGGTAGTCCCAAGCAGTAATACCGATACAAGCTTGTTGACGAACGGCTGAATTCGCGCCATCCGCACCAATCACCCATTTCGCGGATAGCTCAGCCCCAGATTGAAGCTTAACGATATTGGTTTCACCAAACTCAATCTCATCGAGCTTTTCTGGACATAGCAATTCGAGGTTGTCATGTTCAGCAAATTGAGACCATAAACCTAATTGAATGAGTCTGTTCTCAACGATATAGCCCAAACGAGGAAGGTCCAGTGATGCAGCATCAAACCGAGTACGACACTCTGGGTGTTCCCACGTCTCTAAACGCTTATATGAACACACTCGCATCGCTGCAATACTTTGCCATGCACCAAGATCTTCAAGCAACTCGACCGATGCTTGAGAAATCGCTGACACACGAATGTCCATCGCTTGTGACTCATCAAAAGCTTGTGGGGCAAAACCTTCGATTACCGCAACACTCAGACCTTGCTTTGCAAAACCGATAGCTGTTGCTGCGCCAACCATGCCGCCACCGACTACTACAATATCGTAACTGTTCATATTTTGTACTTATCAGTTTGATTCTTTGACTGTTTTTGATTGTACTTTTTCATAACTAACTTGTAACCAAAAACCTTATTCGAAAAAAGGGTTATCCCTTATGGCATATGGCGTTAACGATAATAAAAACCACTACATAAGAGATTTGTTCAGACTACTAGTCAGTCGGTTTTGAAACCAGTACAATACGCCGCTTGCCGCTAGAGCCTGTCATAAAATTGAATACTGAATTATGACATATGGAGCTAACGGATGAATAATGGGCGATTTGCTCCCTTAAATTAAACTAACGATCGAGCGAACATATAATGAGTAAGAAACTGCTAATTAAAACTTGGGGCTGTCAGATGAATGAATACGATTCATCAAAAATGGCCGACCTGCTTAACGCTGCAAATGGCTATGAGCTAACTGAAGTACCTGAGGAAGCAGACGTACTACTATTGAATACTTGTTCTATCCGCGAAAAAGCACAAGAAAAAGTATTCCACCAGCTTGGTCGTTGGAAAACGCTTAAAGATAAGAAAGAAGGTGTGGTGATCGGTGTGGGTGGCTGTGTAGCGACTCAAGAGGGTGATCACATTCGTCAACGTGCACCTTACGTAGACGTTATCTTTGGCCCACAAACACTGCACCGTCTGCCAGAGATGATTAAATCATCACTGTCTAACGAAAAGCCAGTAATGGACATCTCTTTCCCAGAGATCGAAAAGTTCGATAACCTGCCTGAGCCAAAAGCTGAAGGTGCGACGGCATTCGTTTCTATCATGGAAGGTTGTTCTAAATACTGTACTTACTGCGTTGTACCATACACACGTGGTGAAGAAGTTAGCCGTCCAATGGATGATGTACTGTTCGAAGTGGCTCAACTTGCAGAGCAAGGCGTACGTGAAGTTAACCTACTAGGTCAGAACGTAAACGCATACCGCGGTCCAACACACGAAGGCGATATCTGTTCATTCGCAGAACTGCTTCGTCTTGTTGCTTCTATCGATGGTATCGACCGTATTCGTTTCACAACTAGCCACCCGCTTGAGTTTGGTGACGACATCATTGAAGTTTACAAAGATACTCCTGAACTAGTGAGCTTCCTTCACCTGCCAGTACAAAGTGGTAGTGACCGTATTCTTACGATGATGAAGCGTCCACACACGGCTATCGAGTACAAGTCTATTATCCGTAAACTGCGTAAAGCTCGTCCTGATATTCAAATCAGTTCTGACTTTATCGTTGGTTTCCCTGGTGAGTCTAAACAAGACTTCCAAGATACAATGAAGTTAATTAAAGAAGTTGATTTCGATATGAGCTTCAGCTTTGTTTTCTCTCCTCGTCCGGGTACGCCAGCGGCAGATTACCCATGTGACGTACCAGCACAAGAGAAGAAAGATCGTCTATACGAACTGCAACAAACGGTAAACACACAAGCTATGCGCTTCTCTCGTCTAATGCTAGGCACAGAGCAACGTATCCTTGTTGAAGGTCCATCAAGAAAGAACCTAATGGAACTTCGCGGCCGTACAGAAAACAGCCGTGTTGTGAACTTCGAAGGTTCTGCAGACCTAATCGGCCAGTTCGTAGATGTGAAGATCACTGAGGTTTACACCAACTCACTACGTGGTGAGCTAGTTCGCACAGAAAAAGACATGGGTCTACGCGTTGTTATGACTCCAGCAGAAATGATGGAAAAAACAAAACGTGAAGACGAGCTAGGTGTAGCGACATTTACACCGTAGGCAATACAACTGTTTGAGCACAAAGCGCAAACACAAAGCTTGAAATTACCTAACTAAGTGACCATCTTAGAAATAGGGATATCACAATCAAAAGCCCGGTCTAAATCGGGCTTTTTGCTCTTTGTTTTATTTAAGAGCGAGTGGCACAAAATGAGAGGCTAATTTGAGCAATAAAATCGTTACCTTAGAGATAAATCTAGAGCCAGCCGACAACAAGCGCTTGGCTAGCTTATGCGGACCATTCGACGACAACATCAAACACCTTGAGCGTCGTCTTGGCGTTGAGATTAATTACCGAAGCAACTTCTTCACCATCGTTGGTAAGCCTCACACAGCAGCCGCTGCTTTAGACATCATCAAACACCTCTATGTTGAAACGGCTCCAGTTAAAGGCAACATAATCGATATCGAACCAGAGCAAGTGCATCTGGCGGTCACCGAATCTGGCATTTTGGAACAACACGTCGAGTCTGAAATCGACTACGGCAAAGAAGTGACCATTAAGACTAAAAAAGGCGTCATCAAACCTCGTACGCCAAACCAAGCACAGTACCTAATGAACATGGTCACCCATGACATCACCTTTGGTATTGGGCCAGCAGGTACAGGTAAAACCTATTTAGCCGTTGCAGCAGCAGTTGATGCACTTGAACGCCAAGAGGTTCGCAGGATCCTACTGACTCGCCCTGCTGTAGAAGCCGGTGAGAAGCTTGGTTTCCTACCGGGTGATTTAAGCCAGAAAGTCGACCCATATTTGCGCCCACTTTACGATGCACTGTTTGAGATGCTCGGTTTTGAACGTGTTGAAAAGCTGATTGAACGTAACGTGATTGAAGTCGCTCCACTGGCTTACATGCGTGGCCGTACACTAAATGATGCATTTATCATTCTTGATGAGAGCCAAAACACCACGGTAGAACAGATGAAAATGTTCTTAACCCGTATCGGTTTTAATTCGCGTGCAGTTATCACAGGTGACATTACGCAAATCGATTTACCTCGTGGAGCGAAGTCTGGTCTACGTCATGCAACTGAAGTGCTGAGTGAAGTGGATGACATCAGCTTTAATTTCTTCATGTCTGAAGATGTGGTTCGTCACCCTGTTGTTGCTCGTATCGTCAACGCCTACGAGAAATGGGAAGCGAAAGACCAGAAAGAGCGCAAAGAGTTTGAAAAGCGTAAACGTGAAGAGCGCGAAGCCAAACTTCTTGAGGCTCAGCAGGCAGTTACGACACAATTAGCAACACAAAATAGTTCTGTGATTACAGAACAAGGTGATAAATAGATGTCTATTGAACTAGACCTGCAAATAGCAGTCGAAAATGAGCAAGGTCTTCCAACTGAGCAAGATATTCAGCTTTGGTTGGACAAGACAATTTCTCAGTTTCAAGAGAACGCTGAGTTGACGGTTCGTATCGTTGATACGCAAGAAAGCCACCAGCTCAATCATGAATATCGTGGCAAAGATAAGCCAACTAACGTGTTGTCTTTTCCATTCGAGGCTCCTCCAGGGATCGAGTTAGATCTACTGGGCGACCTCATTATCTGCCGCCAAGTTGTCGAAAAAGAAGCAGAAGAGCAAAGTAAGCCTCTGCTAGCACACTGGGCTCATATGGTTGTACATGGCAGTCTGCATCTGCTAGGTTATGATCATATCGAAGATGATGAAGCTGAAGAGATGGAGTCACTCGAGACAGAAATCATGCAATCTATGGGGTTTGAAGACCCTTACATTCTAGAAAAGTAAATTGATTCTAGTAAAGTAGGTTGCAGAGAAACAATAACTCATCGAACCTGTGATTTTCACAGGAATCTGAGTTGTAACGTGTGCTATCACACTTCTGATAGCGTTATTTTTTGAGAAATCATGAACGAAGGTAACCCCCCCACTTCTGAGGGAAGTAAAAAATCTGAAGGTCCGAGTAGAAAGTCCTTCTTTGAACGCCTAGGCCAACTATTTCAAGGTGAAGTAAAAGATCGCCAAGAGCTCGTAGATGTAATCCGCGACTCAGAAATTAATGACCTAATTGACCACGACACACGCGACATGCTCGAGGGTGTTATGGAAATTTCAGAGATGCGAGTACGCGATATCATGCTGCCTCGCTCTCAAATGGTTACAGTTGAACGCACAGATGATCTAGATACATTGATTGCGCTCATTACTGATGCTCAACACTCTCGCTACCCAGTGATCAGTGAAGATAAAGACCATGTTGAAGGCATTCTATTAGCGAAGGACCTACTTAAGTATTTGGGTTCAGAAAGTGCTCCATTTGATATCGAACAAGTGATTCGCCCTGTCGTGGTTGTTCCTGAAAGTAAGCGAGTTGATCGCCTGCTTAAGGAGTTCCAAGAAGAGCGTTACCACATGTCTATCGTTGTCGATGAGTTTGGTGGAGTTTCTGGCCTGGTAACCATTGAAGATATCCTCGAAGAAATCGTTGGTGAAATTGAAGACGAGTTCGACGATGAAGAAGAGCTAGATATTCGTAAGCTGAGTAAGCATACCTTCTCTGTAAAAGCTTTAACCACTATTGAAGAGTTCAACGATACGTTTAACACTGCCTTTAGTGACGACGAAGTGGATACGGTAGGCGGCATGGTTATGACAGCACTCGGCCACCTGCCGGTTCGTGGCGAAATTGTAGAAATCGAAAACTACCATTTCAAAATAACATCAGCAGATAACCGTCGTGTGATTCAGCTACAGGTAACCATTCCTGACGAACAGCCTCTTCCGACTATCGAAGAATAACAACTTCTCTCTAAAGAGATGACAGAAATTAGATGACTAATACCTTTATTCATCGCCTATTACGGCCGCTTGCGGCCGTTTTTGTTGGCGCTATAACCACCCTTTCATTCGCTCCATACTCTATATGGCCTCTTGCTATTCTCAGCCCAGCTTTGTTGCTGTTACTGATCCACAACCGCTCTCCTAAAAGTGCGCTTTGGATTGGCTACGCATGGGGTTTAGGTCAATTCACCACAGGTATCAGCTGGGTATACGTCAGCATTGATGGTTTTGGCGGCATGCCACTGGCAGCCAACCTATTTTTGATGGCATTGCTTGTTGGCTACCTAGCCGTTTATTCAGGGCTATTTACCTGGGGTTTGAATAAATTCTTCCCTGCCAATAACCTAAGCCGCTTTTTCCTCGCAGCTCCTGCATTGTGGTTAGTCAGCGATTGGCTGCGTGGATGGGTAATGACGGGCTTCCCTTGGCTTTGGTTAGGCTACAGCCAAATCGATTCGCCATTAGGTTCATTTGCACCGATTGGCGGCGTAGATCTAGTAACTTTAGCGATCATTGTTTCAGCCTCTGCATTCACTTATGCGATTGTTAACCGAGCTTGGAGCATCGCTCTCATTCCCGCCGTCGTATTTAGTGCAGGCTTTGGTATTCGCAACATCGACTGGGTCACGCCGAACCCTGAAAAAACCACGTCAGTCGTCTTAATCCAAGGCAACGTCGATCAAGACAGCAAATGGCTGCCGAGTCATCGCTGGCCGACCATGATGAAGTACACCGACCTAAGCAGAGAAAATTGGGGAGCGGACATCATCATCTGGCCTGAAGCCGCTATTCCAGCATTCGAAGTTGAGATCCCATCTTTCCTACGTAACTTGGATAGCGCAGCGAAGATGAACAACAGCTCGATCATTACCGGTGTACTGAATCAGTCTGAAGATAAGAAATACTACAACAGTGTTCTTTCTATCGGCGTGAATCCATATGGTGAGTACAGCTACGATCCAGACGAACGCTACCATAAACACCACCTGTTACCATTTGGTGAGTTTGTGCCGTTTGAAGATATCTTGCGCCCATTAGCACCTTTCTTTAATTTGCCAATGTCATCATTTAGCCGTGGCGACTTTGTTCAACCCAACATCGTGGCAAATGGTCGTCACTTAGCGCCTGCGTTGTGTTACGAGATCATCTTTAATGATCAAGTTAGACAGAACGTAACCGACGAGACTGACTTTATTTTAACGCTCTCTAACGATGCGTGGTTTGGTCGTTCGATTGGCCCTCTGCAACATATGGAAATCGCACAGATGCGTGCTCTGGAGCTTGGTAAGCCAGTTATTCGCTCGACCAACAATGGTGTGACGGCAGTTACCGATTACAAAGGCAACATCCTCAAACAAGTACCTCAGTTTGAAACGGCAGTGTTAAAAGCTGAACTCATTTCAACGGATGGTCAAACGCCTTATCACACAGTAGGTACTTGGCCACTGTATATCTGGGCGATGCTCAGCTTGGTGATTGGTTGGGTAATTAGAAAGCCAAAAAGCTAGATTCGACGAAAAGTGATTTGAGGGTTGACTGATCGGGTCAACCCTTTTTCATTGCTGTGGTTTTGCGTTGATACGCTATAGTTCAGAAGCTTACGGTTTAAGGGCTTTACGACTAAACCCTTTAGAACCACATTTAATGCATGGAATGATATTGGTTGGGTGGTTATATTCGGTTTGGTGACCACACTCGTCACATACTAAGGTTCCCAAGCCAATGACTTCACCCGCTTGATACAAGCCTTGGTGTTCTAAGTCTTGGAACAGTTCAACCCATTCCACCTTAGTACGATCAGTAATATCCAACAGCCCTTGCCAAATAGAGTCCGCAATCATCAAATAGAATGGACCGCTTTTACTCTCTTCATAGCTTTCGGAAAACTCTTTTAAGTCCGACTTCACGTAGGCAGAGATCAATGAAAGCTCATCTTTAGTCATATCATTAGCTGCTTTCGCAAACTTGCCCGACGTTTCGATTTTGTTGTTGAGCTCTTCAGGGCTATGCTTCAGCGTTTCAATCACCTCTTCGACGACTTCTTCATAGAGCGCTTTTTTCTTTGGCATAACAACCTCCTTAAGATAACCAACCTTTTAGTGAGCAAACGGATGCGCTGCAATGCACTCCCGCTTACAAACAAATGCAATTCATACTCTTAAGTATAGTTGCCCTGCGAAATTCAGTGAAAATTACACAATCTACTAAGCGGCAACTGCAAGTATGAAGGGTATAACTATTGTTGTACTCAGCTCCTTTAGGTATTCTATGACGATCTGTAAGATTCTGTTCTAACCGAACTCACAAATTCCAAGATAACCGGATACCATCGATGCAAGAACAATATAACCCGCAAGAGATTGAACAAAAGGTTCAACAACACTGGGATAACAGCGAGACTTTCGTTGTAAGTGAAGACCCAAACAAAGAAAAATTCTACTGTCTTTCTATGTTCCCTTACCCAAGTGGCCGACTGCACATGGGTCACGTGCGTAACTACACCATCGGTGATGTGGTATCTCGTTTCCAACGTCTACAAGGCAAAAACGTAATGCAGCCAATTGGTTGGGATGCATTCGGCCTACCTGCAGAAAACGCCGCTGTTAAAAACAATACAGCACCTGCACCATGGACTTACGAAAACATTGAGTACATGAAGAACCAGCTTAAGCTTCTAGGCTTTGGTTACGACTGGAACCGTGAATTCGCAACGTGTACTCCAGAGTACTACCGTTGGGAACAAGAGTTCTTCACTAAGCTTTACGAAAAAGGCCTGGTTTACAAGAAGACATCTTCAGTGAACTGGTGTCCAAACGACCAAACAGTACTGGCAAATGAGCAAGTAGAAGACGGTTGTTGCTGGCGTTGTGACACTCCAGTAGAGCAAAAGAAAATTCCACAGTGGTTTATTAAGATCACTGAGTACGCTCAAGAGCTACTAGACGATTTAGACAACCTTGAAGGTTGGCCTGAAATGGTTAAGACCATGCAGCGCAACTGGATCGGCCGCTCTGAAGGTGTTGAGCTATCTTTCGCTGTTAACGGTGAAGAAGCGCCACTGGAAGTGTACACAACTCGTCCAGACACACTAATGGGTGTTTCTTACGTTGGTATCGCTGCAGGTCACCCACTTGCAGAGAAAGCATCTCAAAACAACCCTGAGCTTGCAGCATTCGTTGAAGAGTGTCGCAACACTAAAGTTGCTGAAGCTGAACTAGCAACGATGGAAAAGAAAGGCATGGATACTGGTCTAACGGCTATCCACCCTCTTAACGGTCGTGTTGTTCCTGTATATGTAGCAAACTTCGTTCTTATGGATTATGGCACAGGTGCGGTAATGGCGGTTCCTGCTCACGATCAACGTGACTACGAATTCGCAACTAAGTACGGCATCGACATCATCCCAGTAATCAAGCCTGAAGACGGTTCTGAGCTAGACGTTTCTGAAGCGGCTTACACAGAGAAAGGTGTATTGTTCGATTCTGGTGAATTCGATGGTCTTGCTTTCCAAGAAGCATTCGATGCAATTGCTGCGAAGCTAGAAGCTGAAGGCAAAGGTAAGAAGACAGTAAACTTCCGTCTACGTGACTGGGGTGTATCTCGTCAACGTTACTGGGGTGCACCAATCCCAATGGTTACGACTGAAGACGGTGAAGTTCACCCAGTACCAGCAGACCAACTGCCAGTCATTCTTCCTGAAGATGTAGTAATGGATGGCGTAACGAGCCCAATCAAGGCTGACAAGTCTTGGGCTGAAACAACATTCAACGGCGAACCCGCTCTACGTGAGACTGACACGTTCGATACGTTTATGGAGTCTTCTTGGTACTACGCACGTTACTGTTCACCGCAAGCAGACGACATTCTAGATCCAGAGAAAGCAAACTACTGGCTACCAGTTGACCAATACGTTGGTGGTATCGAGCACGCTTGTATGCACCTGCTTTACTCTCGTTTCTTCCATAAGCTTCTACGTGATGCTGGCTACGTGACGTCTGATGAACCGTTCAAGCAACTACTATGTCAAGGCATGGTTCTGGCTGACGCGTTCTATCACGAAAACGAAAAAGGCACCAAAGAGTGGATTGCACCGACTGACGTAACGGTTGAACGTGACGGTAAAGGTCGCATCGAAAAAGCAGTCGACGATCAAGGTCGTGAAGTTGAACACTCAGGCATGATCAAAATGTCTAAGTCTAAGAACAACGGTATCGACCCACAAGAGATGGTAGACAAGTACGGCGCTGATACAGTACGTCTATTCATGATGTTTGCATCACCTGCAGACATGACGCTTGAGTGGCAAGAGTCTGGCGTTGAAGGGGCTAACCGCTTCCTTAAACGTGTTTGGAAATTGGTTCACGCTCACTCTTCTAAGGGTGCTGCTGAATCTGTTGATGCTTCTGCGCTATCTGGCGACCAAAAAGCACTTCGTCGTGATATCCATAAAACTATCGCGAAAGTAACGGACGATATCGGCCGTCGCCAAACGTTCAACACAGCAATCGCTGCGATCATGGAATTGATGAACAAGCTAGCGAAAGCACCTCAAGAGTCTGTACAAGATCGTGCAATCCTTGATGAAGCGCTAAAAGCTGTTGTTCGCATGCTTTACCCAATGACGCCACACATCTCTTACGAAATGTGGATTGCACTGGGTGAATCAAACGTAGACTCAGCAACATGGCCAACTTTCGATGAGAAAGCGCTAGTTGAAGACGAGAAAACTATCGTTGTTATGATCAACGGTAAGCTACGTGCGAAACTAACCGTTGCTGCTGATGCAACAGAAGAGCAAGTTCGTGAGCTTGGTCTAAACGATGAGAACGCTAAGAAGTTCCTAGATGGCTTAACTATCCGTAAAGTTATCTTCGTACCAGGTAAGCTTCTAAACATCGTTGCTAACTAATTTCGTTAGCACAATGCAATTGCTAAAGAATTAACGAACTTAATTCATCAAAAGCAGTCTGTAGACAGGGTAGCTAATTGCCCTGTCTACTTATTTAAGCGCTTTAGACTTGAGCCTAACCACTCAAACGAACTAAAGCCTTTAAATAAGTATTCTACCTTCATGAGAGCCATCAAATAATGCGCCTGATTTCACTATCTTCATTGAAAGTTACTGTTGTTGTTTTAACCGTCAGCCTATTAAGTGCGTGTGGTTTCCACCTACGTGGTGATTACTCCGTACCAGAAGAACTCAACAAGATCTCCGTAACCAGTTACGACCAATACAGTACGTTTACACGTATGATGAAAGGTCAACTGCGTATGAATGATGTAGAAATTGTGCCACCGGCTGAGAATACACCTAACCTGCATATTATTAGTGAGAGCGTAGGTGAGCGAACTCTGTCTCTATACCAAAACACTCGTGCAGCAGAGAAAGAACTGACATTCCGCGCTTCATACCGCGTAACTGTCCCGGATCTAGGCTCAAAGACGTTCTCAACCAGCGTAACCCGTAGTTACCTAGATAACCCGCTAACTGCACTTGCGAAGTCGGTTGAACGAGACATGATCGAAGATGAGATGCGTAAGTTGGCAACAAGCCAAATCCTTCGTCAGATGGCTCGACTAAAAGCGAACATTGCAGCTGATAGCATGGACCTAGATGCACTAGAGCACGTTCAAGTGAAAGAACTCGAAAAGCAATACAACATCAAGAATGTTGAGATCGTACCAGCTTCAGAAGAACAACCAACACTTAGCGATTCGGCTGAGTAATAGGTTTATTTGATGCGTATTTTTGCTGACCGCTTATCAGAGCAACTTATTAAACAGTTGAGTAATGTTTACCTAATTTTTGGTAACGAACCGCTACTGTTGCAAGAGAGCCGAGAAGCGATTCAAAAGGCTGCAAAACAGCAAGGCTTTGAAGAACGTCACCGCTTTGCGATTGATAGCAGTCTCGACTGGAATCAAGTCTACGACTGCACTCAAGCACTGAGCCTATTCTCTAGCCGTCAGGTCATCGAGCTTGAACTGCCAGAGTCAGGCGTCAATGCCGCAATAGCGAAAGAGCTACTCGCAATCTCCGAGCATATCCACAGTGATATCTTGTTAATCTTGGTGGGCACTAAGCTCACCAAAGCTCAAGAAAGCGCTAAGTGGTTTAAGGCTCTTTCGAATCAGGGTCACTGGGTCAGTTGCCTAACGCCAGATGTCAGTCGGTTACCTCAGTTTGTCCAAGCGCGTTGCCGTCAAATCGGTTTAACGCCAGACCCTGAAGCGATTCAAATGCTGGCGCAATGGCATGAGGGTAATCTATTTGCTCTCACCCAAAGCCTAGAAAAACTGGCTCTCCAATACCCAGATGGAAAACTCACGTTAGTACGCTTAGAAGAATCGCTGAGTCGACACAACCATTTTACTCCATTCCATTGGAGTGATGCGTTATTGGCAGGCAAAGGTAACCGAGCACAACGAATCCTGCGTCAGCTAGAAGCTGAAGGTGTCGAACCCGTCATTTTATTACGTAGCATACAACGAGAGCTTGCTCTGCTATTACAAATGCAGCAACAAATGAAACAGATGCCGATTGGTCAGGTCTTCGAAAAACACCGTATCTGGCAATCTAAAAAGCCTCTTTATAACGCCGCGCTAACAAGAGTTTCGATTTCTCAATTACACTCTTTGTTCGCGTTGCTCACTCAAGCTGAATTGATGACAAAAACTCAATATGAGCAGTCGCCTTGGCCACTAATTCATCAGTTAAGCGTAGAGTTTTGTATCCCTTCAGCTTCAATACCATTCCACGCATAAAAGCGTGTTATATTCTAGGGTCAACAAGCCCTAAACAAAGCTAAATTCAGATTAAAGGAACACCCAGTGTTACGTGAAGAACTAAAAGATTTTCTTGCAGACAAAGCCGACGACATGAAAGCAGAATCGATTGTAACTATCGATGTAGAAGGCAAATCAAGCGTTACTGATTACATGATTGTTTGTACTGGCACCTCTAAACGCCATGTTGCCTCTATTGCACAGCATGTTGCTGATGAAGTGCGTAAAGCGGGTATGCAACCTCTAGGTATGGACGGTCAGCAAGAAGGTGAATGGGTTGTTCTAGATATGGGCACAAGCATGCTTCACGTTATGCAAGAAGAGCATCGTGAGCTGTACCAACTAGAAAAACTTTGGGGCTAAGCTTTGAAGATCCAGTTAATCGCAGTTGGCACAAAAATGCCAAAGTGGGTTGAAGAAGGGTTTCAAGAATACAAACGCCGCTTCCCTCACGATATGCCATTAGAGCTCATTGAAATTACTGCAGGAAAGCGCGGTAAAAATGCAGATATTGCACGCATTCTTCAAAAAGAAGGTGAAGCGATGCTGGCTGCAGTTCCAAAAGGCAACCGTATTGTCACGCTCGATATCCCAGGTAGAAAGTGGGATACACCTCAACTTGCTGAGCAATTAGAAAGTTGGAAGCTGGATGGACGTGACGTATCTATCCTAATTGGCGGGCCTGAAGGATTAGCACCTGCATGTAAAGCGGCCGCAGACCAAAGTTGGTCTCTGTCTGCGCTTACTCTCCCTCACCCATTAGTACGCGTTATCATGGCTGAAAGCTTGTATCGAGCTTGGAGCATCACTGCTAACCACCCTTATCATCGAGAATAAGCGTTAATGTTACGTAAACGTAGCCAAATCCGCGATTACAAAGCAGAAGCACGACTATTTACTAGCCGTGCTTTTGTTGCGTTTGCGGGGATCATAGTCATGATGTCGATGTTGGTTGTTAACCTGTACAACATTCAGGTCAATCAATACCAAGACTATAAAACTCGTTCTAACGACAACCGTATCAAGGTCGTTCCGATCGCCCCTAACCGTGGTTTGATTTACGATCGCAACGGTATACTTCTTGCCGAAAACCGTCCTGTTTTCAATCTAGAAATCATACCCGAAAAAATTAAAGATATGGATGACACGCTTGCTCGTCTGCAAGCATTAATTGAGATCCCGCCAGAGCGTATCGAGCGCTTTAATCGTGATCGTCATAATTCACGACGCTTTAAATCAGTACCTATTCTTAATCAACTGTCTGAAGAACAAGTTGCCGTCTTCTCTGTAAACCAACACAAATTCCCAGGTGTTGAAGTTACGGGAACTTTGAAGCGTTTCTACCCTTACGGTGATGTGCTCACTCACGTAATAGGCTATGTATCGCGCATCAATGACCGTGATATGCAGCGCTTGATGCGAGAAGAAAAAGACGCCAATTACCAAGCTACACGTGATATCGGTAAGTTGGGTATTGAGCGTTATTACGAAGATATGTTGCACGGTACAGCTGGCTACCAAGAAGTCGAAGTTAACAGTCGTGGACGAGTGATTCGTACCCTCAAATTTGTCCCTTCGGTTCCAGGCAAAGATATCGTACTTAACTTAGATATCAAGCTACAGCTATACGTACATAAGTTACTTGATGGCCGCCGTGGTTCAGCTATCGTTCTCGATCCGAAAGACAATGGCGTGTTAGCCATGGTGTCTAGCCCAAGCTACGACCCAAACGCATTCGTGCATGGTATCTCGTCTAAAGGCTATAACGCGCTACTTCAAGACAAAAACCGCCCTTTGGTTAACCGTGCCACGCTAGGGATTTACCCACCAGCATCGACGATCAAACCCTTCATTGCTGTTGCTGCTCTGCAAGAAGGTGTTATTACACCAAACACTACGCGCAATGACCCAGGCTATTGGAAGATACCAAACTCAAAAACGAGACCATTCCGTGACTGGTTGCGTTGGGGACACGGTGTCGTGGATATAGAAAAAGCGATTGAAGAGTCGGTGGATACCTTCTTTTACCAAATTGCTTATGATCTCGGCATTGATCGCATATCCAAATGGATGATGATGTTCGGCTTTGGTGATTATACTGGCATCGATATCTACGAAGAAAGCAAAGCCAATATGCCAACTCGTGATTGGAAGATGGCCAGACACCGTGTGCCTTGGTATCAAGGTGATACTATTCCAGTTGGTATTGGACAGGGCTACTGGACTGCAACACCCATGCAGATTGCAAAAGCCACATCAGTTTTGGTCAATGAAGGTGAAGTAACCGCACCTCACCTACTTCGTTCAACCATTGATAACGGTCGTCCATTCGATGAACAAATCATGTCGGACATTGAAACTTACCCACCGCTAACCGGGGTTAAGAAGAAGTATTGGGATATCGCTCAGGAAGGTATGAGGCTGGCTAACCACGGTAAAAAAGGCACGGCAAGACGTTCATTCCAGAAAATGTCTTACCAAACCGCTGGTAAATCGGGTACCGCGCAGGTATTCGGCTTAAAAGAAGATGAAGAGTACAACGCGGATGAAATCGCAGAGCACTTACGCGATCACGCCCTCTTTACGGGTTACGCGCCTTTTGAAGATCCTGAAGCCGTCGTGACTATCGTTCTAGAGAACGCAGGTGGCGGTTCTTCTAACGGCGGCCCAGTAGTAAGAAGGATTTTAGACCATATTATCCTTGCAGAAGATTATCAAAGTGAGCCAATTAAATAATGAAACTTGATCCTTCAACTGGACGAAATAGAGCCCTATTCGAAAGGCTGCATATCGACCTGCCGCTATTGCTCGGCATTCTGGTTTTAATGGGCTTTGCCCTACTGATCATGTACAGCGCAAGCGGACAAAGCCTTGCGATGATGGATCGCCAGGCGATGCGCATGGCTCTGTCTTTAGGTGTGATGATCTTCCTAGCGCAAATCTCACCTCGCACTTATGAAACCTTGGCACCACTGCTATTTGTAGGTGGTGTCATCTTGCTATTGGGCGTGTTGTTCTTTGGTGAAGCCTCTAAAGGCGCCCAGCGTTGGTTAAACTTCGGCTTTGTTCGATTCCAACCGTCAGAGCTATTAAAGCTCGCGGTGCCTTTGATGCTGGCACGATTTATCGGTAAGCGCTCACTTCCACCAACATTCCAAACATTAGCGATCTCGCTAGTGATGGTGTTTGTACCGACGATTCTAATCGCAAAGCAGCCTGACCTAGGTACATCTATCCTTATCGCCGCATCAGGTATCTTCGTGATATTCCTGGCAGGTATCAGTTGGAAAATCATTGCTAGCGCCGCAATCGCGTTAGGGGCATTTATTCCAATCTTATGGTTCTTCTTGATGCGTGAATATCAAAAGGTACGTGTAAGAACCCTCTTTGATCCTGAATCAGATCCATTAGGTGCGGGTTACCACATCATTCAAAGTAAGATTGCGATAGGCTCTGGTGGTATTTCAGGAAAAGGTTGGCTGCAAGGCACTCAATCTCAACTAGAGTTTATTCCAGAGCGTCATACCGACTTCATTTTTGCGGTCATTGCCGAAGAGTGGGGCATGATTGGTATATTGTTCTTGCTTGCTATCTACTTGTTCATTATTGGACGTGGCTTAGTGCTTGCGAGCCAAGCTCAAACCGCATTCGGTCGAATGATGGGCGGCAGTATTGTACTGAGCTTCTTCGTTTATATTTTTGTAAACATTGGCATGGTAAGTGGCATTCTACCTGTGGTTGGTGTTCCTCTTCCTCTAGTCAGTTATGGCGGTACTTCAATGGTTACCCTCATGGCTGGTTTTGGTATTTTAATGTCGATACATACACACAGAAAAGCATTCTCAAAGGCGACCTAATCGATGTCTATTACAACGTTTCAAAACAAAGCATCCTTGGTTGAAGAGCTGCCAATCAAAAAAATAGTCTCTATCTTGGGGCTAGCGATTTTAATCAATGGTTGTTCTTCAAAGCAGCCAACAGGGCGCTACGATATTGATTCAGATATTGCACCAGACGCACCGATCTCAGTAGAGCATCTCGAGGATGCTCACCCTCAGTATGAACCTTATAGTTTAGGTGGTAATACGGATTACACTTTGCGTGGCGAAGACTACAAGATCGTAAAGAAAACCGAAGGTTTTACTGAGAAAGGCAAAGCCTCTTGGTACGGTAAGAAGTTTCATGGTCACTTAACGTCTAATGGCGAGATCTACGACATGTATTCGATGTCTGCGGCGCACAAAACATTGCCAATTCCAAGCTATGTAAAAGTGACGAATACCGACAATAACAAAACGACGATTGTTCGTATCAATGACCGCGGCCCATTCCATGAAGGCCGAATCATTGACCTTAGTTATGCGGCAGCTTACAAGCTCGATGTGTTAAGAACCGGCACGGCAAATGTTGAGATTGAAGTCATTACTGTAGCTATGCCAACCGACGCAAATAAAAAGGCTGCTTTACCGCAATTTATTATTCAAGTCGCGACATCTCCGCATGAAGATAGAACAGAGAAGTTAGCAAAAGATCTAGCCGAAAAGCTAGAAGTAGCAACGTTCTTGCAGCCAAATGATGACAACTACCGTCTGATGATTGGGCCATTTCATGACTATGCTCTGACTCAAGAGAAATTAGAACAAGTTAAGCTGATGGGTCACCCGTCAGCTTATATAAAAAAACACACCCTAACTCGCTAATTAATCTAACAGTTACTTCTGGTAATCAGCGCTCTGGTGTGACAGAGTGATTCTGTTAATATATGAATAGTTCACCAAATAATTGCATTCAAAATGATTAAATCTAATAAACTTGTTAAATCGATTTTTGCTACTTCTGTTGCTCTTTCTGCAACGATAGCTACATCGTCATTCGCCGCTCCTATTGTTGTTCCTGATGCACCTCAAATCGCCGCTAAAGGTTTTGTTCTGATGGATTACCATTCAGGCAAAGTACTAGCAGAGAAAGAGATGAATACTCAGCTTTCTCCAGCAAGTTTAACCAAGATGATGACGAGCTACGTGATCGGCCAAGAGCTCGACCGTGGCAACATCAACCTAAACGACGATGTTGTAATCAGTGAAAATGCTTGGGCTAAAAACTTCCCAGATTCATCTAAGATGTTCGTTGAAGTGGGCACTACGGTTAAAGTTGAAGAATTAAACCGCGGTATCATCATTCAATCAGGTAACGACGCATGTGTTGCTATGGCTGAACACATCGCTGGCTCTGAAGATGCATTCGTTGACCTAATGAACGCTTGGGCAAGCTCTATCGGCATGAAAGACACGCACTTTGCTAACGTGCACGGTCTAGACAACCCGAACCTATACTCAACGCCTTACGATATGGCGCTACTTGGTCAGGCGCTGATTCGCGACGTACCAGACGAGTACCGTATCTACTCAGAGAAGAAATTCACATACAACGGCATCACCCAATACAACCGTAACGGTCTGTTATGGGATAAGAGCATGAACGTTGATGGCATCAAAACGGGCCACACAAGCAATGCAGGTTACAGCCTAGTAAGCTCAGCGACAGAAGGCAAAATGCGCCTAGTGGCTGTAGTTATGGGCACCAAGAATGCGAATGCTCGTAAAACAGAAAGCAAAAAACTGCTTAGCTACGGCTTCCGCTTCTTTGAAACAGTGGCACCACACACAGCCGGTGAAACCTTCGTAGAAGAGAAGATCTGGATGGGTAGCAAGGACACAGTTGCACTGGGTGTCGACGAAGATACTTTCGTAACGCTACCTCGTGGTCAAGCTAAGAACCTGAAGGCAAGCTTCGTTCTTGAGAAAGAGCTAGAAGCGCCAATCAGCAAAGGCGATGTAGTTGGTAAACTATTCTACCAAGTAGACGGTGAAGACGTTGCTGAATACCCACTACTAGCACTTGAAGATGTAGACCAAGGCAGCCTATTCAGCCGTCTATGGGACTACCTAGTTCTTCTGTTCAAGGGTTTATTCTAAACAAGCAAAAGGTTTGTTCTAGGTAAAACCCAAGCTTGTTGTATAGCTAACCTAATGAGTAAGTTCATGATTTACTCATTAGCGAACCAAAAGCCGCCATGTGCGGCTTTTGTTGATCTTGAGTTCGGTGATATTTACACGTAATATTCCGCCTTATTACTCGTGTCTGTTGACCGAACACGCTTTTTATCGACATTTCGCCAATTTGCGAGAGTCTAGCCTTTTGGAGCTAATCATGAACATCAATTCTGATGCAAAACTAAAAGACCTCTTAGAGTTCCCTTGTTCATTCACTTACAAAGTAATGGGCCACGCTAAGCCAGAACTGACTGAGCTAGTACTAGAAGTGATCCAGCGTCATGCTCCTGGTGACTACAGCCCAACGCTAAAACCAAGTGCGAAAGGTAACTACCACTCTGTTTCTATCAATATTACTGCGACTTCAATTGAGCAAGTAGAAACTCTTTATAAAGAACTGGGCGAGATCGAAATCGTTCGTATGGTTCTGTAATCTCCGATTACACATGAAAAACAGCGGCTTATTGCCGCTGTTTTTGTTTAAAGCACCCTATCTAGCTCAAATTCATTCAACTTAATTTTCAATAAATACAAAGAAAGTTGAAAAACCTTGCAGTCCGTCTGTAGTTAGAATCATGTTTCGCGTTTATAATGCGTTCACTTTATTAATCCTTGAGGGAGTGCAGCTTTGCAAAATAAGCTAATCGTAAAAAAATTAGGCCGTCAGGATTACGAACCTGTATGGAAAGCCATGCATAAGTTCACAGACGAACGCACGGAAGAAGACGTAGACCAAGTTTGGTTGGTTGAACACAACCCTGTCTTCACTCAAGGACAAGCAGGCAAAGCTGAGCATGTATTAAATGCTGGTGATATCCCTGTAATACAAAGCGATCGCGGTGGCCAAGTGACTTATCACGGCCCAGGCCAATTAGTGGCTTACTTTCTGATTAACATCCGCCGCAAGAAATTCGGAGTACGTGATTTGGTTACTCATATCGAGAACCTCGTAATCAATACTCTGAAAGCTTACAATATAGATTCAGCTGCCCGACCTGACGCTCCTGGTGTTTATGTCGATGGCAAGAAAATCTGTTCACTTGGATTACGTATTCGACGTGGCTGCTCGTTCCACGGGTTAGCACTCAACGTCGATATGGACCTGTCTCCATTCCTACGTATTAACCCATGTGGTTACCAAGGTATGGAAATGGCGCAGGTAAGCCAACTCGGCGGACCAAGTGAACTAGAAAACGTTGAGCAACAGTTAATACAAGAGCTCGTAGAGCTACTCGGCTATGACCAAGTAGACATTCAAGCCACCAGTAACATTACAGCAGAAGCATAAAATCATGAGCAAACCAATCCAAATGGAAAAAGGCGTTAAATATCGTGACGCTGACAAAATGGCATTAATTCCCGTAAAGAATATGCCTGCTGAACAGAAAGAAGTTCTACGTAAGCCTGAATGGATGAAGATTAAACTTCCTTCAGACAGCCATCGTATTCAAGAAATCAAATCAGCAATGCGTAAAAACAACCTGCACTCAGTTTGTGAAGAAGCGTCTTGCCCTAACCTAGCCGAGTGTTTCAACCACGGTACGGCAACGTTTATGATTCTTGGCGCTATCTGTACTCGTCGCTGCCCGTTCTGTGATGTTGCCCATGGTCGTCCTGTTGCTCCTGAAGCTGAAGAGCCGAAGAAACTGGCTAAAACAATTCAAGACATGAAACTGAAGTACGTTGTAATCACTTCAGTTGACCGTGATGACTTGCGTGACGGCGGTGCTCAGCACTTTGCTGACTGTAACCGTGAGATTCGCGAACTCAACCCAAATATTCGTATCGAAACACTGGTTCCAGACTTCCGCGGTCGTATGGACGTTGCGCTTGACCTAATGAAAGACAACCCGCCAGATGTTTTCAACCACAACCTAGAGACAGCGCCACGTCTATACCGTAAAGCGCGTCCAGGTGCGAACTACAAGTGGTCTCTTGATCTACTGAAGAAATTCAAAGAGCAGCACCCTGATATCCCAACAAAATCAGGTGTGATGATGGGTCTTGGCGAGACAAAAGAAGAGATCGTTCAAGTACTGAAAGACCTTCGCGAACATGGTGTGACTATGCTGACACTAGGTCAATACCTAGCACCAAGCCGTCACCACTTACCAGTAGAACGCTACGTGCCGCCTTCTGAGTTCGATGAGCTGAAAGAGATTGCTCTAGAGCTAGGCTTTACTCACGCAGCGTGTGGCCCGTTTGTACGTTCTTCTTACCATGCGGACTTGCAAGCTCAAGGTATGGAAATTAAGTAATCACGATTGCTTAACGAACAATGCAAAGGCGCTGAATATTATGTTCAGCGCCTTTTTTCTATCTTGTTCGTGCCGCTATAGCTTTATATTTCGTGCCACTAAGCTTTATATAAAAACAACAAAGCCACTCTTTATGAGTGGCTTTGTGCTTAATATTTCAAGTTCAGAGGAGGTAATTTCAAAAAGCCCAGATAGGGTTCTGCATTAACCGAAAGATGCCCAGATAACCGTTGCTACCAAAATTGGGCACACAAACTTCACATACATTGGCCAAACCTTACCAAACCAACCAAGTTGAAAATCAGGACTGCCTTGTTCAAGCTCTTTCACTTTTGAAGCTCGGCTCCATACCCAACCACCAAACACACAGAACATCAGTGCAGCGACTGGTTGAAGATACTGAGTTGCAATCATCGCTACCATGCCAAACATCGCAGCAAAGTTGTAAACAATCACCACACTAAACAGCGCGATAGCACCACCAATCACCCAGCTTGTTGGCGTTCGTCTAGTATTGAAACGCTCACTCACTAGCGCAACCGGGCCTTCAAGCATCGAAATCGAAGAAGTCAGTGCAGCAATCGTTAGTAGTAAAAAGAACACAATCGCAAAGATCTGTCCAAGCACACCTAAACTATCAAACATCAACGGCAAAACCGTGAATACTAGAGTGTCAGAGCTTAATAGTGAGCCGTCTTCAGCGTAGATTTGAACGCCTTTTTGCATCGCAACAAACATTGCTGGCATCACCACTAATCCAGCAATAAAAGCGACAGCAGTATCCACCAGAGTTACGTTCATCGCCATTTTTGGTAGGTTCTCTTTCTTGCTTAAGTAAGAGCCATAAACCAACATTGAACAACCACCAATGGTGAGTGAGAAGAACCCCTGTCCCATTGCCGCCAGAATCAGTTTTCTATCCCACACTTTCTCAAAGTCTGGAATAAGGTAATGTTTTAGGCCTTCCATCGCGCCAGATTGCGTCATGATGTAAACAAACAATAAGCCAAATAAAACAAACAGCGCAGGCATCAAACGAGTCGACCATTTCTCGATGCCTTGCCTAACACCGCCCTGCACAATCAAGATAGTCAGTACATAGAACGCGACGGTACCAAATACGTTGCGCTCAACACTGAAGCCCTTAAACCAATCAGCAATCGCTTCTAGGCCGATAAGATCCGCGACCGCACCAATTAGGAAACAGATCAACCAGCCACCAACAATACTGTAAAACGCCAACACTGCGCTTGGTACACTCAGTCCAACCCAACCGACAAACTCACCGACTTTCTTACCCAAAGGGTTTGTCGTCAAAGATCGCATGCTATCAACTGGGTTTGCTTGGCCGTGACGGCCTATAGCCATCTCAACCACCAACATAGGGAAAGCAACCACGAAGATCATGATCAAATAGACTAAAAGGAAAGCGCCACCACCGTTGCTAGCAACTTGAGTCGGGAAACCCCAAATATTACCCAAGCCAACCGCTGCACCAGCCGCTGCTAAAATAAAACCTAAACGAGAGCTAAAGTGCTCTCTTGAAGAGGAAGATTGTTGGTCCATATCGCCCGCATTAAAAATCAGTGAACTAGTTGAGAAGTACAGTAATAAAAAGCAATGATAGGCACAACCAATAAATGAACAATTCTCTGATTTTTACAATCAATGCGCTATTTAGAACAACAAAATTAACAAAAAACCAGTCTTATCGTTCAATTATAAGCAACAAAGCGAAGCAGTAGGCTTAAGAAGGAAATGGATTGAATTGAGATAAATACTCACCGTGTGGTTCCATTTATACAAACAAAAAGAGCACCGACCGGTGCTCTTACTATTCATCACTAGACTCGAATTAAATTGTGAAGACTTGGTAATCTTTTAAGTTCGGAATGATTTCATGCAGTTCTTGCTCTTGTTCTGCCATCTCATCAAGTGAATCACAGAACTCATTCGCTTCCTCCTGTACTTGTTGAGAGTGTTCTTTCATTCGCTCTTCAACTTTCAGCTTTAATTCAGCCATACTGTCAGCCAGTTCAGTCAGGTTTAGGCCACCGTCTTGTTTCATTTTTTCTGACATCGCATTAAAAGCGCTAGAGATAAATTCTTGGTTAAAGATTTCTTTCGCCTTCTCGAAATCTTCAGACCAGCCATTGGCCATCGAATCAAAGCTTTCTGCAGGCAACACTAATTCGCCATCTTTGTAATAACGCGCTTCCAGTTCTGCAAAGTAGGTTTTCATTGATTCTTTTACATTATCAAATGACTCAGGTGAATCCAGGCTAGCCGCGATATCATCAATCACGTCATTGGCTAACGCTAAGCTATCGTTGGCCATTTGTTTCGCTCGAGGTAAGTACTCACTCATGTTTTCGCGATATTTCTCAATCGCCGCTTGTTGGTCGGCATCAAGCTCAACCTTCTCACCATGAATATAGAGGTCGTTGTTATCATCAAAAACGGCCGTATCACCATTCACTTGATGGATTTCGACTTTTTGGTCATCAATTCGTAGTTCATTCTTCAAATCAACTCGACACTGAGCAGCAAACGTAGGCAGGCTCACAACTGCCATCGCCGCAGTTAACGATGCAATTAATACACTGTTTTTCATAAATACATAGCTTTTCATAACATCCTCTCATCAATCTGACAGATTACTATACCCTTGGTATATGCTCCTTTGTCAGAGAAACGTTTTATATATATTAGTCAGTTAGTTAGTCGATAGAGATAACTTCGTAGCAAAACTGTTTATCTGCGACCTTAAACTCAATCTCATCACCAACTTCTTTACCCATTAGAGCCTGACCAAAAGGTGCATTTGCCGTCACGATGGCTATCTCATTCTCATTCCACGTGACAGAAAGTCCGCCGACTCTCGGCCCCAAAAAAAAGTGTTTATATTTATCATGCTCGTCAATGACCACAACGTAGCTGCTCACTGCAATCTTCTCACTATCACGCAGCACTAAGTTGCGATAACACTGAATGTCGTTTTCACACTCTTGCACCCTCACCGCTTGGCCATGGGCGAGATACGAAGCTTCTAATGCCAATGTATCGTACTTATGTTCAGGCACTGTCTCTTCATCTGTCGCAGCATCAATAGCGCGTTGAGTAGCAGATTGTGCGATACGTAATCGGGATTCAAGTTGCTCTATGATTATTTGGCGAAGCTCAGACTTATTCATACTATTGGGGTGCTTTTCTATAGGAGCTACAGAATAGAATTAGGTACAATCAGGTGCAAGACATTTGATTCATCAAGCGACGCTATCATGAATAGGCGCCCGCTTTAGCATCAATACGACACTTAATAACTCAGGTAGAACATAAATGATTGAGCAGAAGCTAAAACAAGTATTCGGATTCGACTCACTGCGCAATGGGCAAAAGCAAGTCATTGATAACGTTCTATCTGGTCACTCGACTGCCGCGATATTCCCGACAGGCTCAGGTAAATCGCTGTGCTATCAATTACCAGCATTAGAGTTACCGCACTTAACCTTGGTGATATCGCCACTGTTAGCCTTGATGAAAGACCAACTCGCTTTCCTGCACAGTAAAGGCATTAGCGCAGCGGCAATCGAATCAAGCCAAGACCGACAAACCACACAACAGGTTATGCAGTCAGTGCGTAACGGTGACACCAAGATCCTCATGATCTCCGTCGAGCGCTTGAAGAACGAACGCTTTCGTCAGTTTATCTCCCAAGTGTCGATCTCACTGCTTGTGGTCGATGAAGCGCACTGTATTTCAGAATGGGGACACAACTTCAGACCCGACTACCTGAAGCTTCCTCAATACCAAAAACAGCTCAATATTCCTCAGGTTCTACTACTGACAGCCACTGCGACTACAGCGGTTATCCAAGATATGAAGTCAAAGTTTGAAATTGATGAGGAGCGCGTTGTGGTTACGGGTTTCTATCGTCAAAATCTCGATCTGTCGATTCAACCTTGTGAACAAACCAGTAAGCTAGAAACCTTGTGCAATGTGGTTAACCAAGCTTCTCTCGCTCCGACTATTGTTTATGTCACCCTTCAACAAACGGCAGAGATGGTGGCTCAGCAGCTTCGCAATGCTGGCGTTAATGCAGTGGCTTACCATGCGGGTCTTAAGCCTGAAAATAGAGATGCTATTCAACACCAATTCATGAATGATGACGTGAGCTGTATCGTCGCAACTATCGCGTTTGGTATGGGCGTGGATAAGTCCAACATTCGCCGAGTGATTCACTTTGACTTACCAAAATCGATCGAAAACTACTCACAAGAGATCGGCAGAGCTGGTCGAGATGGGCAAGCGTCTGAATGTATTTTACTGGCTAACAAACACGGTTTAAGCACACTCGAGAACTTCGTTTTTGGTGATACGCCAGACAACATATCGATCCAAGCGGTATTAAAAGAGATCTACGAAAATCAAAACATTGGCGCTTCTGGCTCGAATCAATGGGAGATCATGCTTAATCAACTATCACGTGAATCCAACATTCGTCAGTTACCGCTAAAAACATTACTGGTGTATCTCGAAATTGAAGGTGTGATTGAGCCCAAGTACAGCTACTTCGCAGACTACAAATTTAAGTTCATTCGTCCGAAACAGCAGATCACAGAGCAATTTCAAAGTGAACGTCGTCAATTTGTCGAAGCGATTTTCCAATGCTCTCCTCAAGCAAGAGTGTGGTGCCAAGTCGACTTCGATGCGCTTTGGACACACTTCCAAGCCGATCGTCAGCGTGTGATTGCGGCTATCGACTACTTCAATGAACAAGGTTGGATTGAACTAGAAAGCAAGCAGATCACCGATGTCTACGCGATCCACAATACTTCTGAAGATATGATGCAACTGTCAGAGCGTCTAACTGAGTTGTTTAAAGCAAAAGAAAACAGCGAGATAAACCGCCTTAACCAAATGCTGAATTTCTTTGAGGCGGATACTTGCCTAAGCTCACGCCTTGCGAGTTATTTTGCCGATGATAAAGCACCAACAAACTGCGGTCACTGCTCTGTATGTCGAGGAGAAGTGGCAATCTTACCAACCGTTGATGTTGAACCTATCGATGATGAGACGGTGATGACATGGATACATGAGTTTATTTCGGCTAGCCAACAACTGATTACCGACGAGGCAATTACTCGCTTCTTATGTGGAATCGCCACCCCGCTTTCAACCAAACTCAAAGCCAGTAAAATGGTCGGTTACGGCAAGCTAGAGCAGCAACCGTTCAGTGATACCTTAGCGCGAGTAAAACAACTTCCTAGGTAATTCTTACTTATAAAAAACCGACTAGGCTATGAAGCGTAGTCGGTATTCATCTCACTCATTATCTTTAAAAGAAGCTCAACTGACGCATTTGGTCTTTGGGTTGCAGCATTACACTTAAACCAAGTAGGCGTATCTCTCGCCCTTGTTGTCTTTTCAGTATTTCACTAAGCAGCTCTTTGAAGTGTTCACGATCGAGAGAGGCGTGGATGTGCTCAATCGTGGTTTGTTGAAAATCGGCGAACTTGAGCTTAATGCCCTGCTTGATGATCGCTTTGCTTGGACTAGCCTTTTCTAAGCGAGTCTCGAGTTCAGGAAATAGCTTGTCTTCGATTACCTGCCAACATTCAGCGTAAGTTGAAATATTTTGAGTGAAGGTGCGCTCTACGCCTACCGATTTTCGCTCGCGCTCGATGATAACTTCTCGATCATCAATGCCATGACTGCGCTTCCAGAGTGATGCACCTTGACGGCCAAACTTGAGTAGGAGGTCTCGATAGTCAGACTCTTTAATATCCTTACAAGTAAAGAAACCTGCTTGATGCAGCTTTTCAATGCTCACCTTGCCAACACCGGGAATCTTTTCAAGTGGTAGCTCATCGATCACTGATTGCACGTCTTGTGGAGGGATAACAAACTGACCATTGGGCTTATTCAGATCCGAGGCCACTTTCGCCAAGAATTTAATCGGTGCAATTCCTGCAGAAGCTGTCAGGTTCAGTTCGTTCCAGATATCACGGCGAATAGACTCGGCAATAAGTGTTGCTGAACCATGACACCGCTTAGAATCGGTGACATCAAGGAAAGCTTCATCCAAAGAAAGAGGTTCAATGATTGATGTGTATCGAGAGAAGATTTCGCGGATCTTTTTAGATATCTCGACATAGACCGACATTCTTCCCGGCACAACCAATAGATTAGGACAAAGCTGCAGGGCTTTTCCGGTCGGCATTGCAGAGCGAACACCAAACTTGCGGGCTTCGTAATTACAGGTACTCAAAACACCGCGTTGCTTTTCATGCCCACCAACAGCTAACGGGCGATTTCGGTAAGCAGGGTTATCACGCATTTCTACAGCAGCGTAAAAACAATCCATATCAACATGAATTATTTTTCTTACTTTCTCTTCACCCGCGCTACACATCTAGGAATCACTCGACCTTACAACTGTATCTATAAACAGTATAATCCAATTATTATCAGATTTAAAACGATCTCGAGTCCAGCTAAAGAGGTTTCTCTTCAATAGCCATGAGCTCTTCTGATACTATTGTTAACGAGTATTTAGTCTATAAGTAGGGATCGCTTGTGAGTGAAAAAATACTAGTAGTGGAAGATAGCCGAGCATTTCGCAACTACCTGTACCAACAGCTGAAAAATAGCGGTTATGAGGTAGCAGTTGCTGAATCGATTGCAGAAGCAAAAAACATCTTGGAACAAGAGACGGATTTCTTGTGTGCCGTATTAGATTACTGCTTACCTGACGGCCAAGACGGTGAGATCATTGATCTCGTCTTAGGCTATCAACAGAAAATCATTGTCCTGACCGGGATGTTCGACAATCAACTGCGAGAGCAAGTCCTAGCCAAAGGCGTTATCGATTACATACTTAAAGACAGTATGTCATCAGTAAGCTACCTACTTCCCCTGGTTCAAAGAATTTCGAATAATCGCCATCACAAAGCATTGGTTGTCGATGATTCAGCGGTCGTTCGCCGTTACATAGCTCAACTTCTAGAACACCAATATATCCAAACTATCCAAGCCGAAGATGGCGAACAAGCATTAAAGCTCCTTCATAACGATCCCGATATTACGTTCGTTGTTACAGACCATGATATGCCGAAGAAAGACGGTATAGCGATGATCCGTGAGATACGACGCGATCACGACAGAAACCAGTTGGCTATTCTAGGGTTATCAGGCAGCGATGATCGCACCATGACAGCTCGATTCCTTAAAGCGGGGGCTAACGACTTCCTTTACAAGCCTTTTAACCAAGAAGAATTTTTTTGCCGTATCCATCAACTGCTTGATATGAAAGAAGCGGCCAACGAGCTATTTCGACATGCCAACGAGGATGCTCTTACTGGCTTATGGAACCGTCGTTACCTGTTCAATCAAACATGTAAAGGTTGTGAGCAGCGCAGTATAGCCATGATGGATATCGACTTCTTCAAGAAAGTGAACGACACCTACGGTCACGATGGTGGTGATGCAGTCCTCGTGGAAGTCGACAAGATCATCAAAGACCATTTTAAAGATGATGTTGCTGTACGCTTCGGTGGCGAAGAATTTTGTATTCAGTCGTGTGGTTCGTTTGAGAGCTTTGTTGACAACTTAGAGTCCATGAGAGAAGCCATTGAAAGCCATGTTGTTGAGCATGACTCTCAAAGAATCAAGGTCAGTATCAGTATCGGCGTAACCGATTTAGACGCGAAGCTAGATGAGCAGATCAAAGCCGCTGATGAGCTTCTTTATACGGCAAAAGAGCAAGGTAGAAACCAACTAGTGTTTGCGCGTAACAGCATGCAAATCGAACAATAGTCATTCGCCTCTGTTTCCATTTTTGGTATACCAAGATTAATTGCTAGACCTCAAAACTAAAAAAGCTCAAGACGATAATCTTGAGCTTTTCAATTTGAGGGCATAGATAACTCTATCCCCTATGACTGTCACCAATTAAGCGATACGGTCTTTACTCCAAGCCGCTTCTTTTTGTTGACGCTCAGCCAGCTTCTCTTCACGGTAAGCTTCACGTGCTTCACGCTTCTTACGCGCGTCACAAGGTTCAGGGCAGTTACATACTTTATCAATACCAACAGCACCCAAACCGCCACAGCTACCTTTCACAACTTTCTTTTGGATAATGTAGCCAATTGACATCGCTGCGATTACTGCAAGAAAAACACCAAATGTAATCAGAAATGTATTCATAATTATCTCGCTTACCTTATTTACCTAAGTATGGCTTAAATGCTTCAGAAGCAATTTCTTTAAAGCCATCTGCTGTTTTTACCACCATGAACACTGGGATGTTATGTTGGTTTGCGACTTCCATTCCTTTTTCCTCACCTAAGACCATAAGGCCCGTAGATAAGCCGTCTGCAGTCATTGAAGACGGGTTTAAAACAGTCACAGAAACCACTTTATGGTGAAGAGGCTTTCCTGTTTCAGGGTTGATGATGTGTGAGTAACGAACACCATCACGTTCAAAATAGTTACGGTAATCACCAGAGGTTGCGATAGCCATATCACCCGGCTCGATGATCTCTTGGATATTACGCTCATCAACGCTTGGTTTCTCAATCGCGATACGCCAGCCCACGTTCTCACGGTTTAAACCTTTCAGACGAATTTCGCCACCGACTTCAACCATGTAGTTGTGAATACCGATAGAATCAAGGTAGTCAGCGACGACGTCAACACCCCAACCTTTTGCAATCGTGGATAGATCGACATACAGGTTAGGTAGGTCTTTCTTCAACATGTTGCCTTCAACACTAAGATGATGGATACCAATCTTAGCCTTGCGAGCCGCCAGCTCTTCATCTGATGGCACAACTTCAGGACGAGCTTCAGGACCAAAACCCCATAAGTTAACTAACGGACCAACCGTTACATCCAGAGCTCCTTCAGTAAGACCGTTCAAACGAATCGCTTCTTTCACAACCGTCGCTGTTTGCTCAGATACTTCGAACGCATCCGCACCTTTATGCTGGTTGAAACGGCTTAATTCGGAATCTTCACGGTAAGTCGACATCTGGTCGTTTACTTCTTCAAGTAGACGATCGATCTCTGTATGAACTTCATTAGACTCAGGAAATTCATCACCATTGATGTATTTAATATTGTAACTCGTGCCCATCGTTGGGCCACTCAAATGCACTTGCTCTCTTGACTGCTCACAGCCCGCAAGAAAAATCAAAGAAGTTAATGCAACAAGCCAAATTCTCACTTGCTTACTCCTGTCTAATGTTGAGGATTTATATAAGGAAAAATAAGAGTAAAAAATAGGTATTTTGAATGCCTTACTCTTTCTTATATAAGCCAGTATGTTGTCAAAAGCTGTCTTAGAAAAACAAATGGCTGACTCGTAGGAGTCAGCCATAATATCAATCACTTAAGTGGATTAACCACCGAAGTCATCTAGTAGGATGTTTTCATCTTCTACACCAAGATCTTTCAGCATGCCGATAACAGCAGCGTTCATCATCGGTGGACCACACATGTAGTACTCACAATCTTCAGGAGCTTCGTGATCCTTCAGGTAGTTTTCGTACAGTACGTTGTGGATGAAACCAGTGTAACCGTCCCAGTTGTCCTCTGGTTGAGGATCAGACAGTGCACAGTGCCACACGAAGTTTTCGTTTGCAGCCGCTAGGCCATCGAAATCTTCAATGTAGAACATCTCACGCTTAGAACGCGCGCCATACCAGTAAGACATCTTACGAGTAGACTTAAGACGCTTAAGTTGGTCGAAGATATGAGAACGCATAGGCGCCATACCTGCACCACCACCGATGAATACCATTTCATTGTCTGTGTCTTTAGCAAAGAACTCACCAAATGGACCAGAAATAGTACATTTGTCGCCTTCTTTAAGAGACCAGATGTATGAAGACATAACACCAGGAGCTACGTCAGGGTTGTTTGGCGGCGGAGTTGCGATACGCACGTTAAGCTTGATGATGCCTTTCTCTTCTGGGTATGAAGCCATAGAGTAAGCACGGATCGAATGCTCTTTAACGATAGACTCATAACGGAACAAGTTGAACTTATCCCAGTCACCACGGTATTCCTCAGGAATATCGTAATCTGCGTATTTCACGTGATGTGGTTCAGCTTCAATCTGAATGTAACCACCCGCGCGGAACGGAACTTCTTCACCTTCAGGGATCGCTAGAGCAAGTTCTTTGATGAAAGTAGCTTCGTTGTTATTCGAGATAACAGTACATTCCCACTTTTTAACACCAAAGATATCTTCGTCTAGTTCAATCTCCATGTCAGTTTTCATAGCAACTTGACATGCAAGACGTTCGCCTTCGCGAGCTTCACCTTTTGTGATGTGATCAAGTTCAGTTGGAAGGATGTCGCCACCACCAGACTTAACTTTTACACGACACTGACCACAAGAGCCACCGCCACCACAAGCAGAAGATACGAAGATACCAGCGCCAGCCAGGGCACCAAGTAGCTTGCTACCAGGTTGAGTAACGATCGCCTTTTCAGGGTCGCCGTTTACTGAAATAGTGATGTCACCTGATGGTACTAACTTAGACTTAGCGAAAAGAATCACTAGTACTAGAGCCAGTACAATAATGGTAAACATCGCTACGCCAAGAATAATACTAAACATTTGTTATTCCTTATTACTGGGTGCTTACCCTACAGTTGAACACCAGAGAAAGACATAAAGCCTAACGCCATCAGACCAACAGTAATGAACGTGATACCAAGGCCACGAAGACCTGGAGGTACGTCAGAGTACTTCATCTTCTCACGGATACCCGCAAGAGCAACGATAGCTAACATCCAACCCACACCAGAACCGAAGCCGTAAACAACAGATTCAGCAAAGTTGTAGTCACGAGTTACCATGAAAGATACACCACCAAAGATTGCACAGTTAACTGTGATCAGTGGAAGGAAGATACCTAGTGCGTTGTACAAAGGTGGGAAGAAACGGTCTAGAACCATCTCTAGGATTTGTACAAGTGCCGCGATAACACCGATGAATGCGATGAAGTTAAGGAAACTTAAATCGACACCTTCAACAAGCGCGTTTTCTTTCAGGATGTGTGTGTAAACAAGGTTGTTTACAGGAACAGCGATTGTAAGTACTACAACTACCGCAACACCAAGACCAAAAGAAGTTTTAACTTTCTTAGATACCGCTAGGAATGTACACATACCTAGGAAGAAAGAAAGCGCCATGTTTTCGATGAAAATCGATTTAACTAGCAGACTAATATAATGTTCCATGACTACCTTACCCCTTCGCTTCTACTTGTTCTGGTTTGAACACACGAATTGCCCAAATCAAGAAACCAATTAGGAAGAATGCAGAAGGTGCTAGAAGCATCAAGCCGTTTGGCTGATACCAACCACCGTTGCTCACTAGAGGTAGTACTTCCATACCAAATAGTTTGCCAGAGCCTAGAAGCTCACGGAAGAAACCAACAGTGATAAGAACGAAACCGTAACCAAGACCGTTACCAAGACCATCGATTAGAGATGGGATTGGCGCAGACTTCATTGCGAATGCTTCAGCACGACCCATTACAATACAGTTAGTAATGATTAGGCCTACGAATACAGATAGCTGCTTAGAGATATCGTATAGGTATGCTTTAAGCACTTGGTCTACCACGATTACTAGTGATGCGATAATTGCCATCTGAACGATGATACGCACACTGTTAGGAATGTGGTTACGGATCAAAGAAACGAAGAAGTTAGACAGAGCAGTAACGAACATTACCGCGATAGTCATAACAAATGCTGTTTCTAGCTTAGTGGTTACCGCAAGAGCAGAACACACACCAAGAACCTGTAGCGCGATTGGGTTGTTGTCCAACACCGGCGCTAAGATGCTCTTTTTAATTTCTTTTGCACTAGACATTAGTTCAGACCTCCGTCACGAACTTTTGCTAGGAACGGACCAAAGCCCATATCACCTAACCAGAAGTCAAATGTATGTTGAACACCAACGCTAGTCAGTGTTGCACCAGAAAGGCCATCTACACCGTGCTCAGAACCTTGAGGAGCGCCACCTTTAACAACCTGAATAGCAGGTTTGTGGTTTTCGTCGAATAATTTCTTACCAACGAATTGAGCGCGCCAAGATGGGTTCTCAACTTCACCACCAAGTCCAGGAGTTTCACCTTGCTCGTAGTAAGTGATACCAGAAACTGTGTTGCCATCAGTTTCTACCGCAACGAATGCGTACATCATTGACCATAGACCGTTACCGTGAACAGGGATGATAACTTTAGAAGTTTCAGCGCCATCTTTCACAAGGTATACAGTACCCGTGTTAGCACGACGAAGGATCTTAGCGATGTCATCTTCAGCTGAAAGCTTGATTGACTGAGCTGGATCTTTTGCCGCTTTACGTTGGTCGTATGCAGCAGCATCGCCGTCAACGAAATCGCCAGTAGCGAAATCAACTAGACGAGGTTCAATGTTCTCTGCGTACAGTTCAGGGATATTACCCGCAAGTTCAATGCCCGCAACTTCAAGGATCTTAGTTTGCTGATCCAGAACTGCGTTAGCTTGTTGCTTAGGTTTAAGAACAACTGCAGCTGTTGAAACGATGATTGAGCACACTAAGCTCAATGCGATAACAACAAACAGCGTCTTTTTAATGCTATCGTTATTACTTGCCATAGCGCGCTAGTCTCCGCTTAATGTTCTTCTCGATTACAACGTGGTCAAACAGAGGAGCAAATAGGTTTGCGAATAGGATCGCAAGCATCATGCCTTCTGGGTATGCAGGGTTAACTACACGAATCATTACACACATTGCGCCGATTAGGATGCCGTACCACCACTTACCACCATTGGTAAATGACGCTGATACAGGGTCTGTTGCCATGAAGAACATACCAAATGCGAAGCCACCTAGAACTAGGTGCCAGTGCCAAGGCATGCTGAACATTGCGTTAGTGTCAGAACCGATCACATTAAACAATGTTGATACAGCAATCATACCGATCATAACACCAGCAATGATGCGCCATGAAGCAATGCCCATGTATACGATCATTGCAGCACCGATCATAAGTGCAAGCGTTGATACTTCACCGATAGAACCTGGAATGTTACCAATGAATGCGTCCATCCAAGTGATCGTCTCACCAGATACCGTGTTCATTAGCGCGCTACCACCGCCTTGAGCCCATTGGCTAAGCGCTGTTGCACCAGAGAAACCATCAGCTGCAGTCCAAACTACGTCACCAGAAATCTGAGCAGGGTATGCAAAGAATAGGAACGCACGGCCAGCAAGTGCAGGGTTTAGGAAGTTACGACCCGTACCACCAAAAATCTCTTTAGCAACAACAACACCGAAGGTAATACCTAGTGCAGCTTGCCATAGAGGAAGTGTTGGCGGAACAATAAGCGCGAACAAGATAGAAGTAACAAAGAAACCTTCGTTAACTTCGTGCTTACGCACCATACAGAACAGTACTTCCCAGAAACCACCAACGATAAAGACCGTCGCGTAGATAGGTAAGAAGTAAGTCGCACCCAAGAGCATCTTACTGCCCCAACCTGCATCGGCTCCTAAGGAGGCTCCAAGCATTTCGGTTAGCCAGTAGTGCCAGTTACCATCAATGATAGAAACTAGTTCTGCACCTGAATACATGTGGTTTAGTGCTGCAATAGCTTGACCACCTGCGTTGTACATACCCCAGAACATTGCTGGGAATACCGCAAGCCAAACCATGATCATGATACGTTTTAAGTCAACGCTATCACGGACATGCGAGCTTTTCTTTGTAACTGTACCTGGTGTGTAGAAAAGTGTTGCTGCAGCTTCGTAAAGCGCAAACCACGTTTCGTGTTTACCACCTGGTTCAAAATGATGCTCGATGTCTTCAATAAACTTTTTAAGGCCCATGAAAATTACCCTTCCTTCACAATTGTATCTAGGCATTCACGAAGTAACTGACCGTACTCGTACTTACCAGGACATACAAAGGTACACAGTGCTAAATCTTCTTCATCTAGCTCTAGCGCACCAAGTGCTTGTGCACTATCAACGTCGCCAGCACATAGATCGCGAAGCAGCAAAGTAGGCTCCATATCTAATGGCATTACTTTCTCGTAGTTACCAATTGGAACCATAGAGCGATCACTACCGTTTGTTGTCGTTGTCATGTTGAACAACTGACCTTTAAACACGTGACCAAGGAATGAACGAGTAACAGAGAACTTGTTCTTACCAGGCATAGCCCAGCCAAATAGCTCTTTATCACGACCTTCACGAAGAACCGAAACCTGTTGATGGTAACGGCCAAGGTAAGCATGTGGACCTGAAGCGTGAACACCAGATAATACTGAACCTGAGATCAGGCGAACTTCGCCTGGCATTAACTCGCTGTCTGTCAACTCTTCAAGGCTAGCACCAATTTGAGTACGAACTAGACGTGGGTTGTTCACCACTGGACCAGCCAGAGAAACAACACGCTCAGAGTAAATCTCACCAGTAAGGAAAAGCTTACCGAATGCGATAACATCTTGGTAGTTAATGCTCCACGCTACATTTTGTGCATTTACCGGATATAGGTAATGCATATGCGTGCCTGCAAGACCTGCAGGGTGTGGGCCATCAAAAACATGTTCTTCAACGTTAGACTGAGCTGAACGAGGTAAGCTAGTACCTTTTTTACAAACGTACACTTTACCGTTAGTCAGAGTTGAAAGAAGATCTAAACCAGCAACGAAAGCATCAGACTGCTCGTTAATGATTAATTCTGGCTCAGCTGCTAGCGGATTAGTATCCATAGCAGTAACGAAAATAGCCTGAGTTTCAGAATCAACTGCTGGAACCTTGCTGAACGGACGAGTTCGCAAAGCGGTCCATGCGCCAGACTCAACTAACTGAGCTTTAACCGTTTCACGGTCAAGGCCTACTAGTTGGTTAGCTTCATAGCTATTGAACGTGATTTGCTCATTGCCTGCTACTTCAATCACTACTGATTGAAGAACACGCTTAGCACCACGGTTCACTTCAATAACTTTACCGCTTGCTGGAGAAGTAAATACAACACCTGGGTTCTTTTTATCTGCAAAAAGAACTTGGCCTTTCTTCACTTCATCACCAACGCGAGCATGCATCGTAGGACGCATACCAACGTACTCTTCGCCAAGCAAGGCGACTTTAGTGATGGACTTACCATCATTAATCACCTGGGATGGAGTTCCTGCGATAGGAAGATCCAAACCCTTCTTTATTGTAATCATACGCACTTGCACTACTTTATCGGGAAAAAGATTCTTTTAATTGCGTAAATTCGGGACGTTTTAAAATCGCCCTTAGACACGACATTACAGTGTCCGGTTTTGGTAAATTTGAGATACCAAAATCGCAACATTACATTAATAAACTCATCACAAATATTATGTGAGATTTATCAGGTGCCGTATTCTAGCATTTTTTGACAACTTGATGCCATGACCAATAACTTGAATACGGCCTTTATTTGGTGAGATTTGAAGCATATGGACTCTCAAATATGTATAAATTTGACGAGCCGCACAGATAGATTGGCTTTTGAATCGTGTTTTAAACAAGAGATTAATACTCTGTCACAAACTAATATTTTACGAGTTATGTTGAAACACTGTTAATAAAAACATTACTCATTGTAGGTATTTTTAGTCGTTCAAATTGCCATCAGTTTGAGTGATATAACAACGAAAAACACATAGGTTTGGCGACAAAAAAGGCGGCATCACCACCTTTTGTCAATATGCTCGCTGTGTTACTTGCCACCACCCATACACATAGGGCTGTCTGGCACGTTATCGAGCTGCTTCATCCATTCATCTTTTGTATAAGTGTGAATGGACAGTGCGTGAATATTATTCGCTAGCTCTTCTGAAAGAGCTTTATTTACCGCTCGATGACGAGCAATAAGACGCAATCCTTCAAACACATCACTGACAACAATCACTTTAAAATGACTCTCAGAACCGGCCGGAACATTGTGCATATAGCTCTCATTAACCACGTTTAAATGACTTGGTGAAAACTCATTGTGCAATTTTGTTTCGATAACTTCTTGGATCATTGTGATTCCTTAATAACGTATTGGCATTATCCGTGGGATGAGTATAAACCCTAAGCGGTCGACTGTCTGAGTATTTGATAGCGAATGGCGTAGGTTTGGTTGAGTTTTTTCTATCTTGTTCAGCCTACATTTGAGACAATATCTTTGTTATTTCTTACATAAGTATCTCAAGCAATGAAAACCGAACTTACCCTTCACGATAGAACTTTAACCTTACATCGTTTCCCGAAACGTTCAAATGAAACCCTTCAAGCTTGGGATGCGGGCGACGAATACCTGATCAGTCATGTTGAAGAGATGAACCTCGAACCTGGCAAACACATCCTGATCATGAACGACAGCTTCGGTGCCCTATCCGCTTGGTTCTCGAAAGATCATGATGTCACTATGATGAGCGACTCATTTATCTCTCACCGTGGTGCCCTGAAAAACTTGCAGCGCAATCAAAGTAACCGAGTGAACTTCTTGAACACGATGGATGATATCCCACACGGTATCGATCTTGTGATCATGCAGCTGCCAAAAACAAATCGTCACCTAATCTGGCAATTGAGTCAGCTACGCCAAGCATTGCCTGAAGGCTGCCAAGTGATCGGCGTCAACAAGGTAAAAGAGATTCACACCTCTACGCTTAACCTGTTCGAAAAATACCTAGGCGAAACCAAAACATCACTAGCGAAGAAAAAACACCGCTTAGTCTTCTCATCTCCAAACTGCCAGCCAATTCAAACGGTAGAGCCTTTTGTTGAATGGGATGTAGACGGTGAAGATATCCGCCTGAAAAATTTACCAAATGTTTACTCAGGGGAAGCACTCGATCAAGGCGCTCGCTATATGCTAGAGCACATCCCTCAAGATCCTGAGCTACGTCATATCATCGATCTTGGTTGTGGCAACGGTGTATTGAGTGTAAAAGCAGGGCAATTGAACCCACAAGCCCGTATCACCTGTGTGGATGAAAGCTTTATGGCGGTGGAATCGGCGCGCCAAAACGTCAAAGATAACCTTGGTGAAGAAGGCAACTTCCAGTTCATCGCCAACAACTGTTTAGATGGCTTCAAGAAAAACAGCACCTACTTAGTGATGTGTAATCCTCCATTCCATCAGCAACAAGCGATTACGGATCACATTGCGTGGCAAATGTTCTGTGATGCAAAGCATGTTCTAAGCAATGGAGGCAAATTAATTGTTATTGGCAACCGACACCTCGGATACGATGTCAAACTAGCAAGACTATTTGGTGAAGCTAACGTTGAAACGCTTGAACTAAACCAAAAATTTGAGATATTACAAGCAACAAGAGAACCTGCGAATTTTAATAAATAAGCAGAAACGACTTCACAAGAATTTAAGATACCGAGCTTCTGGTGTGAATTTAGAAAGGATAAAGGAATGAAAAAACTGATTTTGGCTGCTTCTATTATGGCTTTGACAGCATGTTCAGCCCCTCAGCAAGAACAGATCAATGTAATGCCAGAAGCTTCACTAAGCTCAAGCAACCTTGTACAAGGCAAAACATACACACTAACCAGTAAAGATGTTCGTGCCGCTCAATATGTTGCATTGGTTGATAGTGGCCGTTCAAACATTCAGCCAATTCACGCTAAGCAAAACATGCGTATTTCTCTAGAAAATGCTGTTGCACAGCAGTTAGAGTCTCAAGGTTTTCGTGCGAGCGTAAACAGTGAAAACTCGATTGTTTTAGAGATTCAAGAAGCACTCGTTACCGTAGAGCACACCATTATGGAAAACAAAATGGACGGTAAAGTAACGCTTGAAGTTACCGCTGAAACGCCTGAAGGCAAACTAGTTAAAACATTCAACGGCACTGCAACACGCACTGGTGCATTGAGTGCATCTAACGACGACATCTCTATGGTTCTTAATGACGTGATCAACTTGGTTCTTACTGAGATCGCTAACGACCAAGAGCTACAAACTTACATGAAGGAACGTTTCTAATGGGTCGTATTTTATCTTCTATCGCATTAATGCTAGTGAGCGTGAGCGTTTGGGCTGGTCCTAAAGTAAACGTGGAAACAACATTAGGCGACTTCACTATTGAGCTTAACCAAGAACAAGCACCGGTTAGTGCGGAGAACTTCCTAAAATACGTTGCTGACGGCAGCTACGAAGGCACTATCTTCCACCGTGTTATTCCTGGCTTTATGGCTCAAGGTGGCGGCTTCGATCAAGAGATGAATCAACAAGCAACTTACGCTCCTATCAAGAATGAAGGCAGCAATGGCTTGAAGAACGATACAGCAACAATCGCGATGGCTCGTACTAATGCGCCAGATTCTGCAACTCGTCAGTTCTTCATTAACTTCTCTGATAATGACTTCTTGAACGCAAAAGGTAGCAACCCAGGCTACGCTGTATTCGGCAAAGTAACTGAAGGTTTTGATGTTGTTCAAAAGATGGCAACGATTCCAACCAAGCGAATGGGCCGCATGTCAGACATACCAGTTGACCCAATCGTCATCACTAAAGTGACCCTTCTTAAGTAATCCAATCTAACGCCCTTATTTCTTAAGGGCGTTTTTCTACACAAGGACGCCCTATGTCATCAGGCACTCCCTCTCTTTCTTGGATGCAGACTTTCCGCAGCTACCTAGATAAACGCCTACTTTGGGTGTTTATGCTCGGCTGTTCGAGTGGCTTCCCATGGGTTCTTATTGGATCCAACATGTCTGGCTGGCTAAAAGATGCAGGTTTAACGCGTGCTGCCATTGGCTACTTTGGTAGTGTGTTTGCCGTGTATGCGATTAACTTTTTATGGGCACCATTGGTAGACCGAGTAAAACTGCCGGTGCTTCACGCAATACTCGGCCAGCGCCGCAGTTGGATCTTTTTCTGCCAAACCATTGTTTTAATCGGCACCTTATTCATCGCAGGCGTCAATCCCGCAGAGAATTTGGCGTTTACCTCAATGTTGGCGCTCGCTATTGCCATTGCCTCAGCCACGCAAGACATCGCGATTGATGCATTTCGTATTGATACCTTCCCAAAATCCGAAGCATCAAAACTGCCGCAAGCTTCCGCAATGGCCGTAATTGGGTGGTGGACGGGGTATTCACTACCAGGCTACCTTGCCTTTATTAATGCAGACTCAATCGGTTGGAATGGCGTGTATTACGGAATGGCAGGTGTCGTTGTTGTATTAATGCTGTTTACTCTTTTTGTCGGAGAGCCAAATACACAACGTGAAGCCCTACAAGAACAAGCACAACAGCGACACAATAAAGTGGTCGGCTCAAAGCTTGTCGCTTGGTTCAGTGTGACGGTAATTGAACCATTTTATGATTTCTTCAAAAGAAACGGAGTTCAAGTTGCCATTACTCTATTGCTGTTTGTGTTCCTATTTAAGATAGGTGAAGCCTTCCTAGGTCGCATGTCGATCACCTTCTATAAAGAGATAGGTTTCAGTAATGAACAGATCGGTCATTACTCCAAGTTAATTGGCTGGGGCGCGACGATATTCTTCACTTTGGTAGGCAGTGTCTTCAATGTGAAATTCGGTATTGTACGCGGACTGATGATCGGCGGTGTGGCAATGGCGGCCAGTAATCTAATGTTTGCGTGGATCGCTCACACTGGCCCGAGTGAAACCTTGTTCTTGGCAACCATCATTGTCGATAACTTTACAACTGCGTTTTCAACCGTAGCGTTTGTCTCTTTCTTAACACTATTAACCGGGCAGGCCTTCTCTGCAACCCAATATGCATTACTCGCATCCTTGGGTAACTTCGGTCGAACAACACTGGCTTCATTTAGTGGTGAATTGGTCGATTACCTCAATGATTGGTCAACCTTCTTTATACTGACCGCACTTATGGTGATTCCAAGTTTGATCATGCTCTACTCGTTACGCCACTTTTTCACGGATTTATTAGAGAAAGCCAAAACTAACCAAGAATAGAGTCAAAGAAAACAAATAAGAAGAGGGTAGCATTGATCTACCCTCTTCTACATTCTGTCTTCAGATCTAGTCTGTTGTTTCACTGACAATTAGGTTAAAACCCGTACCCATCGAATCATCAATCGCCACGACTTGATACACCACACCATCAGCTAAGGTTGCGGGCGCAGAGTCGATAGCCACAACTGACGGCTGACCCGCTACAGTAATCGTCACAAAGTAAGACCCCGCCGCAACATAAATGCCATTCGCATAATCTCTGAATTTCACATCACTTAGCGCCGGAGTGCTACCAGAGATCCCCGCGTTTTCTGTTAAGTAGATATCCACCGATGCCGCAATTGGGTTAGCAGCGGCGTGGGTAATGTTTAACACCGCACTGGTCGCAACCGGACGACGGTTTTCAGGAACAACCAAAGGTTCCAAATTCAGTGGACTTACTGTCCCTACCGCATAGATGCTGTAATCCATGCCAGCAAATACAGCTAATCCATCAACATCAATAAATGACGGAGACGTCGTTCCCGTTTCGTATATATCAATATCATAACTGTCTGCTGCTAAATCTAAGAAACCGCGAATTTCTTTAAACATTAAACCATCAAGAGGAGCAAACTTAGCAGAATTAACAAATACATCTACAGCTGGTGCGCCATCGACCAAATGCCCGACTCTTACTTCGGCAGTTTCTGCCATGTCGTATATTAACGATGATCCACTACCGTCCATCACCATCAACTTCACCGGAGATACACTGTTTGAGTCAGCTCTTGATACCGCTGCAATAGTTAGCTCGCTACCGCCAGCCAGAGTTATCTCTCCAGAATCAAAAGCAATAGCACTTCCGCTCACTGTTTCTAATCTTACTCGGTACTGACCAGCTGGAATATTCAGCACGTCAGTAAAATCTTTATAACCGAGAGTGCCAAGCGGAGCACCCAATGGATCATTCGGCGCCGTTACGTATAAGTTCACATCTCCAACCCCTGTTGCCGCGTGAACAACTTGCACATCTAAACTTGAACTCGTTGCCGTTCCCTCAGAAGGTCGCGTCACAACTAAAGCCTCAACCGGGTTATTAGAACCGTCAGCGTCACCGACCACCATCACGGTGTAATCTAATTCACCGCTCAAATCGAATTGGCTTGGCGAAATTACAGTGGCAACTGCGTCACCTGGGAGTTGGACATCGACTTGAAGAGTTGTCTGGCCTTGATTTACTGAAGCGTACCCGGATGCCTGAGCATAATCGACACCGCTCCAACGAGCCTGGCTATTGACTAAAACGTTAGCTAAAGGCGCATCTGGCGATGCATGTACAGCTTGTAGTTGAGTTGTTGGTTCATCGTCATCATCACACCCAACAATGAAAAGGGCTGATATCGCTACAGCGAGTATAGGTGAATATTTCATCGGTCTTCTCTCCAAAAAAGTTAGACCAGTTCGTCACACAAATGATTAGTCCAATAACTAATCTTTAAAAAGTATTTCAAAATCTAGTGCAGTGAACTGTCTTTAATTCTCCGTGATTCAAAAAGTAGCTAGGTTCAAATCCCTAGGCAGTCATCACATGAGTTGTCCATCAATTGATTCCAACTCCACTACGCTGTTGGTCAAAAATAGATCAAAGACGAGATTAAGAGGTGGTTTGAATGAGTCATTTTTTAAGAGAAAACGCTTAGAAAAGAATACTGTTGATTTTGATATGCATATCACTCTAATTAGTAGAATCGTTTGCTTAGCGCAGTATTTCACCTATTTATCCACAAAATAATCGAATTTCACAAAATCAATAGAATTAGAGGTGCATCAGGATGCATTGCCACCGTAAAGTTCCATTATTTAGATCATTAGTGTGATCGATCTCACTTTAATAATTGCAATTTTCACTCTGTCTCACTTTTATTTGAGAACAAAATCGCTATGATGCTCGGCATTCGGACACACAAACACGCACGGATTAGCGGGTTACTTATTTTAAACATAGAGAGTTCCATTATGCGTAAATCACTTTTAACTCTTGGCCTACTTGCAGCGACTTCTGCTCCAGTAATGGCAGCAGATTATTCTGACGGCGACATCCACAAAAACGATTACAAGTGGATGCAGTTCAACATCATGGGTGCAATCAACGAGAAAGGTCCTTACGAATCTACTCATGATTACCTAGAGATGGAATTTGGTGGTCGCTCTGGAATCTTCGACCTTTACGGCTATGTTGATGTATTTAACCTAACATCAGACTCAAGCAGCGACAAAGCAGACAAAGATGGCAAAATCTTCATGAAGTTTGCTCCTCGTATGTCTCTTGACGGCCTAACTGGTAAAGACCTTTCTTTCGGTCCAGTTGAAGAACTATACCTTTCAACTCTTTTCGAGTGGGATGGTAACAACGGTGGTGTTAACACTCAGAAAGTTGGTCTAGGTTCTGACGTAATGGTTCCATGGTTCGGTAAAATGGGTCTAAACCTTTACGGTACATACGACTCAAACCAAAAAGATTGGAACGGTTTCCAAATCTCGACTAACTGGTTCAAGCCATTCTACTTCTTCGAGAACGGTTCATTCATCTCTTACCAAGGTTACATTGATTACCAATTCGGTATGAAAGATGAGTACGCTCAAGTAAGCAACGGCGGCGCAATGTTCAACGGTATCTACTGGCACTCAGATCGTTTTGCAGTTGGTTACGGCCTGAAACTATACAGCGATGTATACGGCTTTAAAGATGGTGCAGACCTACCATGGGACGCTTCTTCACAAGCTGATTCTTCTGGCGTAGGTCACTACGTTGCAGTAACTTACAAGTTCTAATCGAACTTCTAAGAAAAGTTTCCAAAATGGCACCCTAGGGTGCCATTTTTTATTGCTTTCATTTAATGCCTAGCTATCCTTGCAGCATCACTTTCTTATCTCGGTATTGCTGTGAACATCACTATTGTTGGACCTGGAGCTATCGGCTCTTTATGGGCGATAAAACTACTTCAAGCTGGTCATAATGTCTCTTTGTTGAGTCGCTCCCCTGAAACCTCAATTGACCTAACACTTGATGAGCAAACTTCACTTTCCTTCAGCAATAACAATATCGACAAGCTATCAACGAGTGATTTGGTTATCTTCACAGTCAAGGCTTGGCAACTAGAAGAAGCCACCACTCCGTTACTTCAATATCTCGACTCTGACACCATTCTCATGTTCATGCATAACGGAATGGGCGCGGTCGACAACATTGCCACTCAAATTAATGCTCACCCGATAGTATTGGCAACCACGACCCAAGCAGCATTCAAACCTGATCGTAATAGTGTATCTCATACAGGAATAGGACAAACCCAGTTGGGTGCTTTTAACCAAACGGGTCAACAGTGCACGTTTTTGGTTGATGTATTGGATGATGCTCTCCCCACTGTGAGTTGGAACCCACAAATAGAAACCGCGCTTTGGGCTAAACTCGCCATCAATTGTGCTATCAATCCACTTACTGGGTTGGAACAAATCAAGAATGGTGAACTTGCAGACCAAAGGTTTGAGGGTATTTTAAGTTCTATCGTTGAAGAGCTCACACAAGTTATGCAGGCCGAAGAGATCGCTTGTTCATTCGACGGATTAGAAGCAAGTGTCAAGCAGGTCATCCAAGCCACGGCGCAGAACAACTCATCCATGAAGCAGGATATGTTTTACCAACGCAAGACAGAGATCGACTTCATCACTGGACACCTAATAAAAACAGCGCTTAAACATCAGATAGAAGTTCCTGTTAACCAAAAGCTGTTCAATCAGGTCAAAGAGCAAGAAAATAGCTGGAATCATCAAGATTAGTCAGCAACGGTCAACAAGTCGCGATAAAATAACAATACCGCTAAGCATAACGCTGGCACCAATTTCCAAGATTTTAGGTAAGAATAGATGCTTGATATCAATCACATCCGAGAGCAGTTTCCTGCGCTATCACAAACCATCAATCAACAACCATTGATTTACTTAGACAGCGCGGCAACGACACAAAAACCTCAGGTAGTTATTGATGCCATTAGCCAATATTACTCCAAACAAAATGCCAATGTTCACCGTGGTAGCCATAGCTTAACAGCGAACGCGACCAGTCAGTTTGAAGCTGCCAGAGATAAGGTCGCTCAGTTTATCGGTGCAAGCTCTTCAAAAGAGATCATCTGGACTCGCGGTGCAACCGAAGCGCTCAATTTAATTGCTCAAACTTACGCAAGAAGTATTCTTCAGCCTGGCGATGAGATCTTAGTGAGTGAAATGGAGCATCACGCTAACATAGTTCCTTGGCAAATTGTGGCAGAACAAACCGGGGCTAAAGTCGTTAAAGTACCGATGACATCGGATTGCGAATTTGACCTAGTCGCGTTTGATACGCTTTTAAATGAACGAACCAAGATTGTTGCATTAGCTCAGATAACCAACGTAACGGGTTCTCGTCAGCCGATTGAAGCCGTCATCGAGAAAGCCCATAAGATGGATGCCATTGTTGTGGTCGATGGCGCGCAAGGTATTGTTCATGAGCCCGTAGATGTTTCATCTTTAGGTGCGGATTTCTACGTATTCTCTGGACACAAGCTCTATGCCCCTGCGGGCATCGGTGTGCTTTACGGCAAGCTTGAATTGTTAGAAGCGATGCCACCTTGGCATGGTGGTGGCAAAATGGTCGAGCGCGTCTCTTTCTCTGGCACTACTTTTTCAGAACTGCCTGGCAAATTCGAAGCGGGCACGCCAAATGTGGCAGGAGCCATAGCACTAAGCACCGCAATAGAATGGTTAAGTGGTTTTGTACAACAAGATGTCGAAAATCATATCCACCAACTACAACACGAGACTTATCTTGCTCTCAGTAAACTGGATGACATTCAGATTTTAGGGTATCAACCTAACGCAAGTGTGATTACTTTTGTGATGGATGGTGTTCACCATCAAGATATAGCGACTCTACTGGATCAGCAAGGTATCGCAGTACGTGCAGGACATCATTGTGCTCACCCATTAATGGATGCACTTAATGTGAAAGGAACGGTTCGAATTTCATTTGGTATTTACAACAACATGGATGATGTTGAAAAGCTCGTAGCGGCGATAGAAAAAGCCGTTGATATGCTTTAGGGAGTAGCGAAATTACTTAGGGTTGGCGTTTAACGTCAACCCTTTTTGCTTCTGTGTATCAAGGAGATATTAAGCACTTAGCTCTTGGATTTGAGCAACAATCGCTTTTAATCCATTACCGCGAGATGGGCTAAGGTGGGTAATTAGACCGATTTGTTCAAAGTAACCATCAATATCGAACGCTTGAACCTGCTCTGATGTTTTTCCATCATACGCAGCCATCACCAAAGCAATCAGACCGCGAACGATACGCGCATCAGAATCAGCACAAAAGTGCCAAACACCGTCGATATTTTGAGAAACCAACCACACTTGGCTTTCACAGCCAGAGACAATCACCTGCTCACTTTTCAGTTCATCTGGCATCGTTGGCAGTTTCTTACCCCATTGAATCACTTGGCGATAACGGTCTTCCCAGCCGCTGAATGTCTGCATCTTCGCGACAATATCATCACTGGTAATTTCAGTGCCGAATGGAGAGCTTGGGAATGTGGTCATTTTAATATCCAGTCGATTGTTAATTGAGTAGAAGACGTTACTTAGCGTGCTTTTGAATCAGCTTTTCAACGATACGTGAAACAGCCACAAAGCCAAACGTCGCGGTTACAACCGTTGCTGCACCAAAACCCGTCGCACAATCCATACGTTTTGGACCTTCTGCTGTCGCTTTCGCAGCACATACACTGCCGTCAGCTTGAGGGTATTTCAGCTGTTCAGTTGAGAACACACAATCGATACCAAACTTACGTGCTGGATTCTTAGGGAAATTATGATGACGACGAAGGGTATCTTTTAGCTTCTTCGCGAGCGGATCTTGAATCGTCTTCGTCAGATCAGCCACTTTGATTTGAGTCGGATCGATTTGACCACCCGCACCACCAGTGGTGATCACCTTAATTTTGTTGCTACGACAATATGCCAACAGTGAAGCCTTAGCTTTCATGCTGTCAATCGCATCTAATACAAAGTCGAACTCTTTCGACAGGTATTCAGCCTGATTGTCTGGGCCGATGAAGTCGTCAATCAGGTTAACTTTACACTCAGGGTTAATCAGCTTAACGCGCTCTGCCATCACTTCAATTTTGCTTTTACCAACGGTACCCGACATTGCGTGGATCTGACGGTTGATGTTGGTCACACACACATCATCCATATCGATCAAAGTCAGCTCACCTAAACCAGTACGAGCAAGCGCTTCAACCGCCCATGAACCGACACCACCAATACCGATCACACACACGTGTGCTGCTCTAAGTATGTCGACTTCACTATTGCCATATAGGCGACGTGTGCCACCAAATCGTTGGTCATAGTTTTCTGAAGCTGGAGTGGTCAATTCACGCATTGTTGCCGCCAATTTATTTCTGAGAAAAAGAAAAGAGTGCGTTTTATACGCACTCTTGAATAAAAAGTCTAGGGGATTAGCGATTCGCTTTCAATGCCCTATTTTATTGTAGCTTACTCAACCTTTTCAGGAGGCAAAGCCCAAGGCGCTTCAGTTGCGCTGCCATCTAAACCGAGCTTCCACACACGACCAAAATGCTTGTAATGGCCCGCTTCTGTACCCGCTCGAGGGCCCATGCCGTGGTAAAGGTCCAAATGGTTTTGCTTAACCGCGCCGCCCGTATCCAAAACCAATAGCAGTCTTAGTTGATGAGCGCCGCTCCAAGTACCATCAGCATTCAGTAGTGGAACCTCAGCAAGAATCGGTGTTCCCATAGGTAAGATAGAGCGATCGCCCGCTACCGCCGCCATCGGTAATAGAGGAATGCCCGCGCTGCCCATTACCGATAGGTCGTCTCTCGCTTCAAAGAAAACGAAAGAAGGGTTTTGCTCAAGCAGCTCTTTCACTACTTCAGGATCGTTTGCCAATACCCACTCTTTGATTGCTTTTAGCGACATTTTTTCGCGTGGAACTAAGCCTCGTTCAATCAGAACACGGCCAATGCTCACATAAGCTTTATTATTCTTACCCGCGTAGGCGAAATACTGCAGCGTGTCATCATCACCGAAGTGCACAAATCCACTGCCCTGCACTTCCATCATAAATGGGTCGATGCGGTTTGCTGAATAACCTAACTCAAGGCCTTGACCTTCTAATGCGCCGTTGTAAATCTCTTCGCGTGTTGGACACTCTTTGCCACACTCAGGAAGCCCGTAAACAGGGTAACGGTATTCTTCATTCGCTTCGTGGCGCAGCTCCATCACAGGAGAAAAGTAGCCCGTGAACAAAACATTGCCTTGTTTATCACCACCACCTAGTTGAGCGGTTTGAACGCCAAAATTCGCTAGCTCGCTTGGATCTCCACTCAGCATCGCCCACTCATTGAGTTGTTGATAAAGCGGCTCATAGATTTTAGCCATCGAAGGGGATTTAGAAACCACCATCTCAGCTTGTTCTGCAAATGCGGTGTAGTCTCTTGGTTTATTGGATTCAACCTGATCGACCTTATTCAAGGTGCGAGGAAATTCGTCATCAAGGTGTTGCTGAGCAAGATCAGTGGGTTGAGCACAGCCAAATAACAAAGAGGCAGCGACAAGGGGAAGCCATTTTTTAATCACAAGAGTCATCCTAAAAATTCTATGCATCGAGGATGACAAAAACAGTCAGATAACACAATCTTAGATTGTAAGAGTTTACAAGAAGATAACCTATCGGACGGAGTTATCGATATGGCCCTTAAGGCGGAAGATGGGATTGTAGTGACTGTCAGAATCGAGCACCATTTCTGTATTGTCAGAATTGGTCATGCGGAAGCGATAGGTTTTATCACCCGCCTTGTATTCAAAGTAGTTTCCATCAAAGTCAAAGCTCGTCGAAACAACAGACCCACGAACTGACACACCATTAGCATTCAGAACAAACTCATCGGTCGCATAATGTGCAACATCTTGCTCTATCCAAGTGCCGTATATCAGATTGTCGGGCGTCGCCGCATTTTGCACTCGGGAAAGCACATCGCCGAACAAAGAAACCACCGCAAACGAACCCACTAAGGCTAGAACCATTAAACAACGTTCAATGATCTTACGCTTCAACTTAGATTGATTGCGCTGATCAGCTTCGCTGTAGAGACCTTTGGTTATCTCATCGATTTTGTTCTTTGTTGCTGGAGCTTGTTGCATTCGGTGACTACTCATAAGGATGCTATGCGCATTCTACACTGAGACAGTTTATATATTGAAGCCTAGATAAGAATAGTTTGCGCTTTATTCCAAAAAGGTGTTGTTTACGTTTGAATTTAAATGCTAAATTATCGAATAAATAAACAAAATGGACTTGTTCTGTGAAATTAAGAAGTACAGCGCTAGTAAAAGGTTTCAGACAATCAACCCCTTACGTAAATGCTCACCGTGGCAAAACCATGGTCATTATGCTGGGAGGCGAAGCCGTTGCCGACAGGAACTTTGGTAACATTATTAGTGATATAGCCTTGCTCCACAGCCTTGGAGTAAAGATTGTTCTCGTTCACGGGGCAAGACCGCAGATCAACCAATTGCTCGCCAAGCAAGATTGCCATACGCCTTATCACAAGAATATTAGGGTCACTGATGAATATTCTTTGGGCGTCGCTATGCAGGCTGCTGGACAGCTTCAACTTGCCATCACCGCACGCCTCTCAATGAGCTTAAACAACACGCCGATGGCAGGCACTCAACTCAATGTTATGAGTGGTAACTTCATTACGGCTCAACCGCTTGGCGTGGATGACGGTACGGATTATTGCCATAGCGGGCGTATTCGTCGAATCGATATCGAAGGGATCAATCGCACGCTTGACCAAGGTTCAATTGTACTGCTTGGCCCTATTGCCAGCTCCGTGACAGGCGAAAGCTTTAACCTACTTTCTGAAGAGGTCGCTACCCAAGTTGCTATTCGTCTAAAGGCCGACAAGCTGATTGGCTTCTGCTCCGAACAAGGGGTAACAGATGAACGCGGTAACGTGCTCGCCGAACTCTTCCCTAAAGATGCCAAGCAAATTCTAGAACGATTAACGGAATCTCAAAATCCTGCCGAAGACATGAGCACAGGAACACTGCGCTTCTTGAAAGGAGCGATCTCCGCTTGTCGAGCTGGTGTGCCTCGTTGTCATCTAATCAGCTACAAGGTAGATGGCGCATTAATCCAAGAGTTGTTCTCTTTTGACGGTATTGGAACCCAAGTGGTCATGGCTAGTGCCGAGCAAGTAAGACAAGCTCAGATTGACGATATTGGTGGCATATTTGACCTTATTCGTCCTTTGGAAGAACAAGGCATTCTCGTTCGTCGCTCAAGAGAACAATTGGAACAAGAGATTCACCGCTTTACGATTATCGAAAAAGACGGACTGATTATTGGTTGCGCTGCACTATATGCGTATCCGGAAGATCACATGGCAGAGATGGCGTGTGTGGCGATTCACCCTGACTATCGCGATGGAAACCGTGGGCAATTGTTGCTGGATTACATGCGTCACCAATCAAAATCTCGTGATATCGACCAGATTTTTGTCCTTACTACGCACAGCCTTCACTGGTTCCGTGAACAGGGTTTTTACGAGATAGCGGTTGATGAATTACCGATGGAAAAACAAGGGTTATACAACTATCAGAGAAACTCAAAGATCTTGGCGCTCAACGTATAAATAAAGTTTTGGAGCACAATCTCACTTCGACAGAAAAATAATTGCAAATGTAATCGTTTTCTATATGAGATTTATTAACTATGCACTTTCACTCACACGTATAATTGTATAGAATTTAGACGCTTTAATAATCTTAACAAATGTTTTTATTGGAATTGCCATCTCGATAGTCATGTCGAACTCATTGAGGTGGTCACTGCACGGATTGCTATACCCGTTGACGACCAGCACGCTAACATTAGCTCTGCTCGTTAATATAAACAGCAAAAAGAGCAATATTGATATGAGAACCATTGTTTGTAACTCGCTGCAAAGTTTTTGGGATATGGCTGATAACCAATTCTTAGAAGGGCTAGACGTACACTGCGTGTTCCCTGTTAGCGAGAATCTAAAAGAGTTTATTTTGAATTGCCAAGCAAAGTACAAGATAAACCACATATCGTTTACTCGAGCGTTTTTAGGCTCTGATTCCTAATAACGCTCAAAGCAACCAAGGATGGTTGCTTTGTGTTTATCTAGCCCTAAGTTCAAAACCTTCTCTAGCCGTCCATAACGACTAATTCGTTAAGCGACTGCCTAAACCACTCACTCGCTCTGTTTTCACCTTAATCCCACGCTTCAACACATTTGTATCGCTGAACATCATCAGTCGTTTCTTCGCACGTGTAATACCTGTATAGATAAGCTCCCGCGTTAAAATAGGGCTGAAATCTGGCGGCAAGATCATTAAGGTCAGATCAAATTCACTACCCTGAGATTTGTGTATTGTCATTGCATAAGCCGTTTCATGATCGGGCACTCGGCTTGGTAGCACAGCTTTTACGCTGCCATCGGGCAACTCAAAATAGACCTTCAAACGAGGGGTTAAGTCAGGTTGACTAGAACCCGCCTCAAGCATACAGATACCAATATCACCATTGTACAAACCCAAGCCATGATCATTTCGCGTCACCATAACAGGACGTCCGTGATACCACAGCTCATCATTATGAGGGCTCACCAAACGCCTTGCGGCCAGTGCTCTTTCAATTCTGTGGTTGAGGCCTTTAACACCAAAATCCCCTTCACGAATGGAACACAACAGTCGGCATTGGCTGAACAAATCGAGTACCGATTTCGCTCTCGCTTCTTGAGTTTCTAACTCTTCCAACGGCACATTCATTCTATTGAGGTACGCACCATACTCGTTAACCAAAGTACGCAGCATCAGGTTATAGCTGTCACTCGACAGAGGGTGGCTTTCGATATCGCCAAAACCTTTGGCAAACACTTGGTCTACTTGATTCGCAGAACCATTATTGATTGCTTTTGCCAGCTGACCGATACCGGAGCGCGCATCGAAACGATAACTCTTCTGCAGCATACACAAGCTATCCGCAATCGCAGGCGGATTCACCGCTCCAGCTTTGTCTTGTCTTGGTTTAGCTATCGCATCAAAACCTGTCATCTCTGCAATCAAATTGCCTTGCGCTGTGCTGTACCCTGCAGAGTTGAATGAACAGATATCACCGAGCACAGCACCTGCCTCTACTGAAGCGAGTTGGTCTTTATCACCCAATAAGATGAGCCTTGCGTGCTCAGGAAGTGCATCCACCAGCTTATACATCATCGACAGATCAACCATTGAAGCTTCATCCACTACCAAGATATCAAGGTGGAGTGGATTGCGTCGGTTATGCCTAAACTCAGCACGGTTAGGAATCGCGCCGAGTAATCTGTGTAAGGTGCTCGATTCGGTCGGTATGTTGGCTTTCACTTCAGGCGCTAATGGCAGCTGTTCAATTGCTTTACCGATCGACTCGGTTAAACGCGCCGCCGCTTTACCCGTTGGTGCCACTAGCTTAATCGTTGGTGTTTTACCTTGGCTGAGAGATTGCTCGACCATCGCCGACAGTAATTTGGTTACCGTGGTTGTTTTACCAGTACCCGGCCCACCAGAAATCACCGCAAAACGACGACTCAGCGCCACCGCTGCCGCGACTTTTTGCCAGTTCAAACATGCCGATAACGGCACCAAGTCGTCCAACACATCTAAGTCCGTCACCTGCTTAGCTTGTACAATCGCTTGGTCGATTGATCCCCAATCTAAAGCCTGCTCATTCACAATATCAAGATGGTCACACACCAATTGTTGGCGTAATACCTGAGACGTCTGCTGATTTGCTTCAGCCCTGGCTAAGGCGTTAAACAGAAAATGATAGCTACGTGCAAAAAGCAGATTGAGCGTTTCAGTCAGCGCTTTTTTCTGCTCAGTATTGAACTCTACCGGCTTACTTAAACGGTTTAAGGTCTCAGCCAACACAACTTCGTAGTTCCAATAACGCTGTAAATAGACACGCTGCCCATCGAACATTAGAGGCTTAACACAATCGTTGGTCGTTCCCACTAAGTTTGATGATTGAAGCACAGCCACCCAATCAATACCCAACAGTTTTTGGTTCAATTGCAGTGCAGTTTCACCGTATAACCCAAGTAACTGAGCAAGATCTGCCGCTAGTTCAGGGCCTGTCGTATGCTGCTGTATAAGCTGAGTACAAATGTGTCCTTTGCCTAATTCATGGCTCACTACCCCCGCGAGAAAGCCGATCTCTTGAGGGTAGCTCGTGGCTTGCTGAGCAAGAAAACGGGCAAATTGATAATCCAACTGACGAATAGAACCCTTATCCGCAAGAAACTGGAGTACATCCATCAGTTGCTCAGGAATAAGTGAAACTGGCTTTGCTGTGTTCGCAGTATCTATGCCGGTATTAGTGGTCGTTGTTGTCATTATAAAAGCCCCATCTGTCCAGTTTCATCGTCATTCAATTGTGCCGAACGTCTGTCTATCACTTTACCGTCAATCAATTGATCCATTTCATCAAGTAAAACCAGTGTTGGTTTCGCCGAGAAAATACCTTGCTGAGATTGGCCGTCCATTCCTCGTAAGAACAAGTAGTACACGCCACCAAAATGTTGTTCGTAGCTGTAATTGGCAACGCGGCTGCGTAAGAAACGGTGCAACGCCAATGCATAGATTTGATATTGCAAATCATAGCGATGGTCGGCCATCGCCGATTTCAATGCCTCGCCATGGTAGACAGCAACATCATCTCCTAAGTGATTCGATTTCCAGTCGAGTACATAGTATTTACCTTGGTGCTCAAACACCAAATCGATGAAGCCTTTCAACATACCTTGCACGGTTTGGAAACCTAGGTCGCCCGCTTTTGCCGATAACGGATCATGATATTGAATGGTTTGATTCAATTCAGATGCAGCCAACACTTCGATTGGTAGTAAGAACTCCATCTCAACTAATCGTTGTGTTGAGCCTTTCTCACTTAGTTTTAAGCTCTTACCATCCAACGCGGTGTTCAGTACCGTATCGACCAGTTGCTGAAGCACAGGTAGCCACTCGAGTTCGTATTGCTCTGATTCTAATAAGTGAGTGATTACTTGCGTGTTATGTTCACTGGTTGCTGGCTCGGTAAATTCAACCTCCTCAAACAAGGTGTGTAAGAAAGTACCTGGGCGAGCACCACGAGGGAACGTAAAGATAGAGCGTTCAGGCTCAATCAACTCAGACTCATCCTGCTCATCAGCCGAATCAATATCAAAGCCAGACACCTCAATGGTCGCGTCATGACTCGCACCGTGACTGCCTTGCTTTACAAGCCCCGAGTAACTGGTGATACGCCAAGCCCGGTCGATTGAAGCCTTGAGTTCGCTCGCATGTAAGTCTTCGCTCACTTGCTCGGTTTGTACAAACACTTGCTCGTGAGCGGTTGGAATTTCGGCTAGCAGCACACTGGAATTCTTGCCCTCAATGGCTGCAAGAGCCTGATGCAATTCGGCAATACCCTGCTCTTGACCGTTTTGAACCAAATAGCCCATCGCACTCAAATGCACGCCGGTAGGCTCTTTGGTTGAACGCCCTTTACGCAGTGGCGCTATACCAATGAAACAGCCATAAACCGCACGAGTCAGCGCTACATAAATCAAACGCAAGTCTTCCGCGAGTCGCTCTTTATCGGCTTGGGCTAAGGCACTATCACTACCTGTAATATCCAGTACTGTGGTATCTGAATCATGATCGTAGAATTTGCCTTCGCTCGCTTCTCGGTAACTCGTAACAAATGGCAGGAATACTAAGTCATATTCCAAACCTTTCGACTTATGAATGGTAACGATTTGAACCAAGTTTCTCTCTGATTCAAGACGCTGAATGTCATCCTCACTGCCGCCTAAACCATTTTGAGCATCGGAAATCGCTTCTGCTAACCAACGCAACAAACCGTAATCACTATCGAGTTCTTGTCTTGCTTGTTGCAACAATTCGCCAATGTGCATTAAATCAGTGAGTGAGCGCTCACCATTTTCTTCTTCCAGTAAGCGTTCCGCGAGATGTCGTTTACTGATCACGCTGCGAAGCATTGGCAACACGCCGCGCTGAAGCCACAACTTACGATATTCTCTAAACTCGTTAACGACGTTTTCCCACACCACTTCATCGTTGTTGAGTTCATCCAATGATGCGGCATCCAGAGCAAACAACTCCGACGCTAAACTGGCGCGTAATGCTCGGTCATTTTCAGGTGTCAGCACCGCCTGCAACAAACGTTGAATATCTTGTGCGACCAAGCTGGTGAACACACTGTCTCGGTTGGATAAATACACGCTCGCAATGCCTTGTTCCGACAACGCGTTCTTAATCAGACGACCTTCACTACCGGTTCGAACCAAAACAGCAATATCACCCGCATTCACGGCATGTTGTTTTTTGCCGTTATCAAAATAGGCTTGTTGATTTTGAGAAGCGGTCAGAATGGTTTGAATTTGACTCGCCGTCGCCTCGGCCATGGCTTTGTGATATTCGCCTTTAGGTAGTGGCTTATCTTCTGCTTCTTGTAACCAAAAGGTCAGTGCGTGTTGAGTTTCTCCGTTCATCACCCATTGGCGGTTGTCAGCCGATGGACTGGCAGCGACGGGCAGAAATGGAATGTCTTGGTCGTAGATAAACGGGCTATCCGAATTCATAAACACTTGGTTTACCGCGCTGACCATATCAGCACTCGAACGCCAGTTAGTGCCTAACGTATAGTGAGCACTAACTTGGTTTCTTGCCTTAATGTAGGTAAAGATATCTGCACCGCGGAAACCATAGATAGCCTGCTTCGGGTCACCGATCATAAACAAGCCGCACTGCGGATTATCGAGGTAGATTCGGCTAAAAATACTGTATTGCAGCGGATCGGTATCTTGGAATTCATCGATCATCGCCACCGGGTATAAGGTACGGATTCTCTCCACCAGCAATGACTGCTCATCGACATCGATCGACGCAGATAACTGGGTCAGTAGGTCATCAAACGATAACCACTGCTTCTGCTGTTTAGCCTTAGCTAACATGATTCGACAATGAGTAATCGCATGCGCCAGCAATGGAGCTTTTAGATCTACAGGAGAATTTAAGAAATTCTCAATAGCCTCAAACACCGCGTGCTGAGGCGCGGTGCCTTTTGGTGTTTTTTCAATTAGCGTTGCTTGTGAGAACTTCTCTAGTTTATCTGGAAACTGGTAATCATGAGTGTCGCTCTGCGCCCATGCTGTCACAGCTTCTAACCATGTCGGCAGAGATTTCTTAGTGTAGCTACGCTTGTTCACATCCGAAGCAGAGATCAAAGCCAAAAAGTCCGCTTCGGATTCACACCACAGCGCTTTAAGTTGCTTCACTTTATCTAGGTTTTGGTTGTGCAGAGTTTGCAAGTCGCCCGACATCGCATCTACCGTCAATTTCAGCGGAGATCCTGTCAGATAACGATTTACGTCTGCTAATAATGCAGCCGGTGAACCCCAGATATTACGAACCTCACCAGCCAGTTGAATGGGCAGCGGGTAAAACTGTTTACGCCAATAGTCAGCAACTACTTGTGCTTTTAGGTGGCTTTCATCGGTCACAAATTCGTTATCAAAGCGGCTTCCAGACTCAAAAGCATTTTGAGTCAACATTCGCTGACAGAAACCGTGAATGGTGTATACCGCAGCCTCATCCATTTGTCTTTCAGCGTTAAGCAGAGTTTTAGCCGCGCCAGCATGATCATCGATGGCTTGTAACAAAGGCGCAATCACTGGGTCGTCACTTTGCCCACGTGCAAACGCAATGCGTGCATCATGAATACGAGCACGAATACGATCTCGCAGCTCAGCCGTAGCTGCTTCAGTAAAGGTCACCACCAGAATTTGGTCTACGGTTAGCGGCTCATGGTGTCGAGTGGCTTCAGTCAGATCACCTTGTGGAGCGGCCGTGCCATGCCCGAGCAGTAGGCGTAAGTACAAGCCAGCGATGGTAAATGTTTTACCTGTACCCGCTGATGCTTCAATTAAACGCGCGCCATGAAGTGGAAACGTCATGGTATCGAGTGTCTGTGGAGCGATTACCTGAACACTGCTTGTGGTCGTCATGCCTTACTGCCTTCTGATAAATGTGTTGTTACAAATGTGACCTAGCGTGGAAAACGTCATTCAATTTACGTCCTACGCTAATTTGTTAATAGTTAGTGCGATCTCTCTCACGGATCAATTCGGATCGCCTCGCTACTATGCGCCCACGAGTTCAGGAGCACGTACGAGTTTTGTACTTTACGGCGTTACTTTGAACCACAGAATAATGGTCCCTCTGACCTGTGGCCGTACAGCGAACGCCCTACACTAATAATGATTTACTGGCGGCCACTTTATTTCCTGTACCTTGCTTCTATTCACCTTGATTCCCTTCATCTTGAAAGCAAGCGTACCAAACGCTTACCAGCGACTCTCTTTTGTCTTTCATTAATTCAGCGAACCCGCGATTGATCTTGTCGATCACAGCCACTTACTCCTGATCTTCCAGATCGGCAGCCGCCAACCTTGCCGCCTGTAACACAAGCGTCGAATACATTCGCGACTCAGCAGCCAGCTCATCGTCCCATTTAGGCCAAATACGCGAGATGTAGGTATCTCGACCCTCGCCAGTGAAAGCGAAGCTGTCATTAAAAGTATCGGCCATTTTCTTAAGTGACTTCTCTTCATCATCGACCCATTTACCACGGCTAAAGCCCGCTTCAACGCCGGCCAATGCGGTTTTCGGGAAGTAAGGCAGTGGTGCAGTCATACCTTGATAAAACAGTCGTACTAACTCCGCCAACAAACTCTTCGCCTGCTGCGCATCGCCAATAGGCTGTAGCGTTTGGTGAACCACGCCTTCTTTTCTGTCATAGCCAATAATATGAGTCGTTTTGCCGTGGCCCATCACTGTGCAACACAAGTGATCGATCCACGCGGCCAAGTAATCTTGAGAGCGTATTTTGCCACTACGAAAACGCACCAAACCCGATTGATAGTTTTGAGTAAGCCAGCCCATCAAACGAACCGGTTTTCCTTCACCTAGCACGTCAAATTTAATATTTACCTCAAGATCTTGCTGTGGCGAGCCGCTCACGAATCGAATCTCTTTGGCTAAGTCTTCTGCTTGAACACGGTTGGTTTCAAATTCGATATCACCAAAAGCACCAACCGGTAATCGACCTTGGGCTTTTTGCTCAGAAACAAACAAGCGAACCGCTTCATCTGCTCCTTCTGGGTGATCCAACAGTACCTGCAGCAGCGCATCTTTAAGCTGGAAGCTTTCTAAGCCATTAAGCACGAACGGCTCGTCGTCTTCCATTACCGGAAGCGGTGGCTCAAACACTACCTTTAGGCGACGATTAAAGAAGTATTGGACTGGCAAGCGCCAGAAACGCTGTAGCTCAACCAGATCGAGCTCCAATGGGTAAGTCGCGCCAAGCAAATAGTCGTCCAAAGCACGATTGAATTCACCACTACGTTCACCAGAACGGTTGGCCGCAGGAAGCCACTCTTTGGCGTAGCTCAATACATGACTTGCATCACCTTGTGTAAAGGCTGCCGGGCTGAACGGCGTCATGGTGTGCTCAAAGCTGATCGCTTGAGTCAGCTTGATACCAGAATCATCACTTGGTAGCGCTTGATCGTCACTTAGGCAGTAGTTCTGCTGGCAGTACTCAATCAACTCAGAAACCAATACCGAAGGCACTCGCTCAGTATTATCTTGAATCGAACGACCGACATAGCTGATGTATAAACATTCTTGCGCTGACAGCATCGCCTCTAAGAATAAGTAACGACTATCTTCTCTCCTAGATCGGTCTCCGGGACGAGCCCTGCCTTCTAACAAATTAAAGCTCTCGACAGGATTAGAGGGAGGGTAAACACCATCATTCATACCTAACAAACAAACGGTTTTGAAAGGGATAGAACGCATCGGCATCAAGGTACAGAAGTTAACTTGCCCCGCTAAGAAACGCTGACTGATACGCGCACCCGACAGTTTATTATTCAAGTACTGATAGATAATGCTTGGCGATAGCTCTTGTTCGTACAAGGCATCATCAAGCTGTTCATTGAGTTGAGAAAGTGCATCGCGAATCGACTTAAGCACCACCTCGCCTTCTAGTTCAACGGCAAAGAAGTCATCAATCATTTGCAGCAAGGTTTCACGCCACATATCGATGGATTGCGTCTTGGCAAGGCGTTGACGGTAATGGGCAATACGATCAATAAAGTGCGCTAACTTACCAGCAAGTTCGGCGTTAATACCCTGAACTTCGTTATAAGCAGCAATTGGAGAGTGTTCAGTTTCAAACAAACCTGCGGAATCCGACATCGCATAACCCAGTAACATACGCTGGATACCAAATAGCCAAGTATTTTGCTCGGTGGCAGGCAAATCAAACTCTGTTGCCGTAGAAGAATCGACGCCCCAACGGATACCTGCTTCTTCAACCCACTGCTTAGCTTGTTCAAATTGAAATTCATCAATACCGAAGCGTGCCATCATCGCTGGGATTTCTAATAACTCTAGAAGTTCAGAAGCTAGACAACGCGTGTTCGGTAGCGCGACCAACTGCATGAACGCGGTCAGGATTGGGCTCTCTTGATCTGCGGTTCTATCCGAGATCGAGTAAGGGATATAACGCTCACCCGGAGCATTACCAAATACCGCCTGAATAGCAGGGCTGTAAGCATTGATGTCTGCCACCATCACAATGATATCGCGTGGCTTTAATGTTGGGTCTGCGTCAAACATTGCTAACAACTGATCATGAAGAACTTCAACCTCGCGCATTGGGCTGTGACAAGCGTGTACCGTCAACGAACGATCGCCCAGCTCAACCACTTGTTTATGGTTGCTGGAGTCTAAGATGTGATCGTCTTGGTGCTCTTCTAACTCAAGAATATCGGCTTGCAGTTGATGCAGCAGGCTGTCTCTCTCGACATCAATAAAGAACTCATGCTCTTCGCTGTCTGATTGAGACAGCAAGAACAGGTTATCTCTGCCCAGTTTACCCATAGACGCAAGTAAGCTATTACCGACCGCTTGGCTGGTATGCAGTTCGTCTTCAATATTGGCTTCAATGCCATCTTTTAATGGTGAGACTTCGCCTTCTAGCTGAGGTAAACCATCAACCAAAGCAAACTGCTTACGACGCTGCGCTTCCACTCTCGCCAAGTATTTACGGTCACGAATATCGCCCCAGTAATGTTGGCAAGGGTTGGTAAACATCAGGTGGACATCAATCTGCTCGCCAAGCGCTTTCAAGGCATCCATGTAGCGAGGAGGCAGTGACGAAATACCAAACACAAACAGACGTTTCGGCAGGTGTTGTAACTGGCCTTGTTGATTAGCTAACGCTTCAATGAAGTCGTGATACAAGTTACCACGGTGATATTTCGATTGGCCTTGAGAGAGCGTTTGATCGTAGAGTGCCTTCCACAAAATCGGCTGCCAAGGGTGCTCTTGCTGTCCCTCATCATCAATTAATTCTGTAACAGGCTCTCCTGCTTCCCACATTGCCATCCACTCAGGTCGATACACCAAGTAGCCATCGAAGATATCGGCAATTTTCTCGGCTAATTGATACAACTTAGAGCCGTCTTCGTCGTTTTCAAGATAGCGCTGTAGGGGTAAGAAATCAGGGTGGTCAAGTTTCGCGGGTAGCAAACTCATCAGCTTCCACGTCATCGCTTCTTTGTTAAAAGCACTGCGTTTCGGTACATCAGGAAGCACTTGGGTAAACATATCCCAAATGAAGGTCGCTGGAAGAGGAAAATCGATATTTGCTGCTACACCAAACTCTTTGGCGAGTTCCATCTTAAGCCATTGAGACATACCCGGGCTCTGAACCAAGATCTGCTCTTTTTCGAAAGGATTGGCTAAAGGGTCACTTTTGATTAAGTGAACGAGAAGAATTTTTAAAGTATCAACTTTATTGGAATGGTAAACAGTAAACAAAGTGCACTCACGCTAATCTTGCCACAATATAAAGCCAGATTAGCATAAGTGCCGTGTTTGGATTAGGAATATAAGCTTATGAAATGCCAAAAACTTACTATCTATTGGTAGCTCAAGCTAAATCCTGTTAACTGCTTACCGTTATGCCGCTAAGTTGGATTTTATTTAAGCACAGAAACCCAATATCAGTAGCTGTAATTGTCAATTACCACGTTTTGTCTAGGTCAGCATAAAGCTGATAATCGCCCTTTATGTCATCCCAATGATGCAATTGATGCAATAATTCAGCTTTAGTTAACTTGAACCTAAAGTGTTCTTGGTAAGACTTCTCTATTGGCGTATTCAATATGATAGGCTCATCAGTAAACTCAAAAAACCAGTATAGGCCATCTTGTTGACTATCTTTACCCGTAAACTGTTGGCTTATTTTACTTCGTGGTAGCAACTTCACATTAGCCACACGATATAGATACTTTGAAAATTGACTATTATCAGTCACCTTATTACGAACAGTGATCAATAAATAACGAACTTCACGAACAATGTTACGGTGCACATTTTGGCGGTTGGTCGCTAATAGCTGTGTATGATACCCCTTAAGCTTGCCACTCCGAGCTAGATTCAAGTAACTATCATCACGACCGATTTCATTTAATGGAGCTACCATCGTCAGATCTTGATAACGAGCACTACAGCTTCCATAAGGTGCAATACGAGCTGAATCTTCGATGAAATAGTAGTCGTTACTTAACCTAGAGCGACTTGTAATACTCGCTCCTAATTTTTGCTGTAAGTAGTTTTTCAGCCACAAGTTATGACCCAATTGATTGTTAACACTTGGTAGCAGAGCAAACGCACCAATGCCAATTTGCTCGATAGCATCTTGGTAAGGGTTATGAGTATTCACTTGATCACAAAAACCTGGATATAAAGCAAAAGCGCCCATTACTGGTCGACTCTTAATCGGGTTTTCATTTTCTAATTTTTGCTGATGAATAATTGCATCACGGTAGCGGTGCATCTGGTTAATTGCATCTTCAGGTACAGCATCAAATCCCTTGTTATGAGCTTTGATTTGATAGTTATCGATTCGGTATTTAGCATCAAACAAAATGAGAAAGGACTCTTGATTTTCTAGTGTAACCTGCAGCACGATATCAGGCCGTTGATTTGCTGTCCAAGTGCGCTCTTTCTCTCCTTTAGGTGAAAAGGTCGGTTCATGAGCTAACTTGATAATCACTCCATCATCACGAGAAAACTCAAATGCAGCAGCCATTCCATCTTTACTAAATTGCTTTTCAAACTGCACTTGTTTTAACTTAGCTAACTCTCGCTTTATCTCTTTAAAACCAAGGCTTTTAATAACAGCCATAACTTCAACAAAACACCAAATTTCGTATAACTCAGCGACCGATTTAACCGACATATCCGTCTGATTTTTAGTATTATTTAAATAATATTTTAACTGCTGCCATGCTTTATAAGCTTTTGCATAGCCAGTGCCCTGTTGTAATACCTTCGACTCACCACCTTGCCCTTTGAAGGTACCAACTTCACGCCAAAGCTGATGCTTGCACATTTTGTTAAACGTATGCTGCCACGTTTGCACCTTTTGAATAAAAGAGCCTGACAATTGAGATTTTTCTGTGCGGGTAATAGTAGAAATTAAATGATGTAAATTATTAGCGACTTTATTAATAACCATTTTAATAAAACGATTTTCAGGCGTATCAATATGCAGTTTTTTAAAGCTAATAGGGAGTCTTGGGTTCGCCACTCCGCTTTGGATTAAATGTTGAGATTTTTCCGCCTGCTTTGGGTTCAATCGTTTATTAACCCGATCTAACTTTTGATACTTAGAAAAAGATTGCAGTCGATTATGAGGGGAGTTAATGACTTGCTTTACACCACTTTGCAGGTCTTCAACCAAACGCTGAAACTGAGCAAGCCAAAACAGTTCAAACTTTTCAGTACTGCGCTGTGATTGACTCACACCCTGATTTGTTTTGCTACTTAAGCTATAGCGCCAAAGAGGATAAATATCATCAATGGTACGATTAATCAAAGGAAGGTCTTGATCCATCACCATCTTTGTAGCAAAGATATTAAAGCTAACTTCAGCACTACAAAGCTTATCTCCCACTTGATACTCAATATTAAAACTGCAGTTACCGACATCATTACCAAAATTAATAGCAGCTTGTAGCCCATCACCATTTCGGGTTAGATGAAAAGCTTCTTCGATTAGACGATGCTTATGATTAACTGTTGCAGTATTCTTAATTACTGACCTTTCAAACTCAATATCAAACCAATACTGGCGATTTTCAAAAAAGAAAGGGGTAGCGATAGACGATGCACCCTCATCATCAAATGTAGCCGCTACTCCCCCCACACTAATCAATACAATATCACCAGAAGGCAATATCTGATCACGCTGTCTGTAAGTGTGCTCTAGTTTACTTAAAGGGCTATCAATATCATCACATGTAACATAAACCGTAAAATCATCATGTTTAGCTTTGATAGTCACACGCTTTTTCTTCACCATTTCTTACTGCTACCCTATCACCATTATTATGGCCAAAATGAGGTGAAGCCTGACTGCAACTTCGACTGCATATACTCAAGCTTAATCTTTGAGCGGCAGCTTACCTTGATTGGTGTGTCTTTATCTTCAATATTCTGACGCAATAAATCTGCACGTTCACCATCCCAAATAGCTTTTAAGGTGCTTTGATTTGATAGAACTTCTACTAACTTTTCTAATAGTGCACCGCCATCTTCCGTCGTCAACTTATCTTCATCACCTTCAACACGAGGTAATATCTTACACATTAAAAAGTCATCAAAAACAGCCGCTAATTCATCTTCATCCTTAGGAGAAAAACTAATGACTGATAAGCAAAGCTCGTTAAATGCGCGGTAAGCCAATTCAAATGCGGTACCTTTTAATACGGCATTTACTGATAAAAAGAACTCTTTCGTTTTCTCAGCAGTAGAATCAGCCTCAACTTGAGAGAACAGATCCAGCTTAGCTTGGCTATATATTGGATAACCTAAGGTTAATGGTTGTTTCTTCGCTTCAAAAAATTCATCTATGTCATTAGGAAAAAATTCTCCAAAATCGATACTCAATGCACGATCAATGACTTTTCGAGAGAAACCATGAGTCGTTTCATCCATATTAACCGTTCCGGCTACAATCAAGTTAAATGGAATCCCCAGACCGTACTGACAGAACAACTGCCATAGTTCATCATATTTATCATCATCAAAGCCTAAGCTTGAACGCAGCTTTCTATCGTAAACTTCATCTGTATCACCGTTCTCATCAGCTAACCCTAACGCTAATGGCTTCAGCAATGGATCGCTAGAATAGGTAAATTGGTCGTTGTCCCAACTCCAACTTCTTGTCTCTAGTACTGATAAATAATCTGCAAAGTATTGCTCGACTGGAGCAAGATTCATTTCATCCAAACAGAGCCAATAAGATCGTACTTTTTGTTGAGTTTGACTACCACCAGTGACCACCAAACGTTCTCCACGCTGTTCATTAGAGTGAACCTGAACACTTAAACCACTATCAAAGATTCCACGCCAAGCTTTTGCGATGAACTGCAACACATCAGTGGTGATGTATTCCGCTTGACCATCTTTTGATAAGCGCGAGACATACCCCAACAAGTCGCTTGGTTCATGCCAATCAGGACGCACGGAAGTAAGGCAATAGGTTTCATTCAATGAACCTGTCGCTTCTACTTGTTTACGAACAAAGCGAGTCTTACCCGTTCCTGAAATACCGGCTAAAAGAAGGAATGGTTTAGATAAGCATTGCCGCTCTACGAAAACTGTAGGTTCTACAGGCTCATTACGTGTATTAATACCTGCATATAGTTCTAAAAGCTCTTTGATGTCAGATATTAAAGCATCATTATCTGGCATCTGGTCTGTCGGATAAAACTTAGCACCGGCAGAAGCCCACTCATAAGACTGACCCAATGTAGTATTCGATCGTAACTCAACTGTCTGATCCCATTGCATAAGCTGTTGGTTTGAGGTACGTATTCTATCTCGCATCTCTTTTGCTTTTTGCTTCGCTAAGGTTGTCCCATATTTGCTTTTTAACTCTGTGGTTCCGAAACCTAACGACAAGTAAACCCCAGAACCATCTGAGCGAAACAAATAAACAGGATATACACCTGATTGTGTTGAAGTTGTAATTTTTGAGTCGAGGATGGATAACCAAGCGACATCGGCCCAATTACCGGCTCCGGCGCTCGCTTTCATCAGAAATCGTTCATCAAGATCCAATTCAGCCTTTAAACATGAAGTTAGATCTTTCCTTAGTAACTTAGCAATAGGGTGACTAGAAAATGGCTCTGTCTTTGCTTGCACCCAGTTACTTGCTATTTCTGATAATAGAGCCCTTAACTTCATAAATTCACCTTCATTTGACAACTCGAAGCTTATCGATTAAATCTTAGCTATTAATTCATGTACACTCTTTGAATTATACTTTTCAAACCATCTAATTGATATTAAAAACAAAGTAGACTAATCGTCTATTTCATCGACAAACGCATTGAAAACAGTATGGTTTTGACAGGTCGATAGAAAGCTAAATACCTGATCACAACATAGCTCACCACCAATGTTGCGACCACCAGTTCCAGTACTGCAAGAGCATGGACTTGAGTTATGTATTGGCTTGCAATGTCGACACTTTCCATCCAAGCCGCCAATTTAAACAGTGCCGTCGCACCAATCACGATAGGGAATGTAAACGCCGCATAACCAGGGCTGAATGGCAGACGAAGTAGTTTGAAAAACGCGATGTAAATAATAAACGTCATCAACACTGCAATGCCAAAGAGTAACCCAATGATCACTGGCGAAGGATTTGCCGTCACCGTTAGGTAGCCTGCTAAAGATAGACTTGCTGGTGCCGCCATAATCGCAATGGTTGGTTTTGCTGCATCTGGCACTTCGTGAGAGAAGATCAAACGGTAAACCATGATTGGTAGCATTACTGCGTAAACCAATAAGCCGAATACCAAAGTCGCGTTAGCTACTGGCTCTAAAACTGGATTACCTGAGAAAGAGACGTCAGCGACGATAATACCGATCGGTGGCACAAACCAGCTTGGCACCATGTGGTGAATCTCAAAGTTTTTAGCTCTGTGGTACAAAAAGCTCATTAGAAACACAACATGCAAAGCCACAGAAGCCAACCACATAGCTTCTTGTAAGAATTGAGAGATTGGCGCCAAAGACGCTGACACCACCATGCACCCCATTGCAAATGTTGGTACCACACTGCCGACAACAGGGTGAGCAAGATCTTCACGCAATAGGTGACCATGAATCAAAAATTTCACAGCTAAAACAAGAAGTAATACCGCCGCAATGCCAGCACTGATCCACTGCACCAAACCCGGTGTGTGTAAGATACCTTGTGCGACTAGAACACCATCCCAACACCAGCCTAAGCTTGCAATTGCGAGTGCTAACCCTGCCATGGGTGTTGGAGCTCCTGTTAATCTATATTTAATACGTTGAATCATGTCAGCCTCTCTTAAACCTAATTCACTAAACTTGTGAACTCATCAGCTTGTTGAAGCCATAATACGCTTGCGCTTCGTTAAACAATATCCAATTATATATAACAAGTGTTCATCAATACTGAACAGAATCCATTTTCACCAGCAGAGTAAAACTAGGAATCTGATGGCTAATATTTCAATAAAACAGCTCAAAGTGTTCGTCACTATTACTCAGCACTCGACATTGACTGCTGCCTCTGAGGCTCTGTTTCTGTCTAAAGCTGCGGTCAGCATGGCACTAGGCGAAATGGAGAAACAACTCGGCCACTCTCTATTTGACCGGGTCAACAACCGATTAATTCTCAACCAAGAGGGACATAAGTTACTTCCATTGGCGGATGAAATATTACATCGTGCTGCTGGTATTGATGTTTTGTTCCGTGATGATCAGCCTTTAAGTGGCAATCTAAAGGTCGGCGCGAGTGACACGATTGGTAATCAGGTCGCACCGTTTATTTTGTCAGGCTTTCGCGAACGAACTCAACATCAGGATCAAAGCTTGTTCATTTCAAACAGTGCACTGATCTGCCAAAAGTTGGTGGATTATGAACTTGATATCGCGCTAATTGAAGGAAAAACATTACACCCTGAACTCATTTCGAGTCAGTTTAGCAGCGATGAAATGTGCATTATTGTTAGTAATCAACATCCTCTCGTTGCCAAAGAAAAAGTGATTTTAAGCGATTTAGAAGACAGCCATTGGATTTTACGTGAATCAGGCTCAGGGACTCGCGAGTTTTTCCTTCGTGCCGTCGCACCGCGCATCGAACATTGGTATGAATCTTTTGAACTCAACACCACAGAAGCAATCATCAACTCTGTTTCTGCCGGTCTTGGCTTTGCCTGTTTGTCTCGTTTAGCTGCTCAGCGAGCGATCGATTCAGGCCGAGTAAAAGCGCTTAATGTGCCACTCGATATGAAACGCCGATTCTGGATGCTGGTACACAAGGACAAATACCAGAGCCCACTGCTGAAATCTTTCATGAGTTATTGTGAAGACTGGGCGGCACATCAAGATTGAGGCCGCATAGTACGGGCTCCAACTGGACTTTTAACATCAGAAACTGTATAAAAAGCCAGTAAAATTTATCAAACTTAGAGGATTAACCATGGCTGTTATCGTCAAGTACGTGGTGGAACGCAACGGAGAAGAGAAAATGACTTTTACCTCTAAAGCCGAAGCTGACGCATACGACAAAATGCTGGATATGGCTGATGAGCTTTTTGAACTGTTAGGCAAAAGCGATTTAGTTGAAGATGAAGGCAAGCAAGAAGAACTTGCAATGTACCTAGCGAAGAACAAAGAAGAAGTTCTTTACGCATTAGGTGCTAAGCGTAAGCCAGCTCCGAAAAAAGCTAAGAAGCTTGAAGCTGTTGAAGACGCAGAAGAAGATGCAGCTTAACTAGCTGATACCTTTCTAAAAAACGTCAATGACGCCTCTAATCAGAGTTCGTTATTGGCGTTTTTTTATACTTATCGAAATATAATGAAGCTTGTTTATAGTCGAAATCGCTCTAAACATTCGCTTGCATGAAAGTGTGAGGAAGATCTAATCTATAGCCATCAGGTGATGGGGTTCCACCTAAGCTTTTGCTTCAACCGCCCGTTCTTTCCGAACAGTGCTAATGACTCCTACAGAATCGAAAACAGGTAATACTGTTGGACGTATCGCTATTCCTCCATTTTGAAATGGACTTAGTCTATTAAGACCAAGTTCCATGACACCTTTGGATTATCGATACTCAAGATCTGTAGTGAATTAGCCGCACCTCTTCCAACACGTCCTGTTTTCTCAACGCCCTAGGTCTTCAATGACTCTAATAGTGAGAAAACATTATGCACTACTCTTCAGAAATTCAATCAATGTGCCCTATCCAAAGGGGTGATCTACACACTTCAGCACCAATTCCAGTTGAAGGCGCTATGGTTAGTCCAAAAGATGTCATCGCTATTTCTGGCTTAAGCCATGGCGTCGGTACTTGTGCACCACAACAAGGTGCAGCAAAACTAACGCTGAACGTAAAAAACGGCATCATCGAAGAAGCCCTAATCGAAACGATTGGTTGTTCAGGCATGACTCAATCAGCCGCGATGGCAGCCGAAATCCTCACCGGAAGAACCATTCTTGAAGCCCTAAATACTGACTTAGTGTGTGACGCTATTAACGTAGCCATGCGTGAAATCTTCCTGCAGTTTGTTTACGGTCGAACTCAATCAGCTTTCTCTGAAGGCGGTCTAGAAATTGGCGCTGCATTAGAAGACTTAGGTCAAACACAGCGCAGCCAAGTGGGTACCAGTTACTCAACCGCTGCAAAAGGCGTACGTTACCTAGAGCTTGCAGAAGGTTACGTAACCAAACTTGCACTTGATGATCACAGCGAAGTGATTGGCTACGAATATCTCAACCTCGGAAAAATGATGAAGGCGATTAACCAAGGCGTGCCAGCGAATGAAGCGGCCGACCTTGCGACAGGGACCTATGGCCGCTTCGATGAAGCCGTTGCCACCATTAACCCACGCCAACAGTAATTTTGCCAATTTAGAGGAAAGATATGATGAACACTCAATTTAATGAATCAGTAACTCGCGTATTGGCAGAAATGAACTTCGACTCTTTAGAGCAAGCTGACCAATACTGTAAAGCCCACAACGTTGATCCAAAAGCGCTAGTGATGGATACTCAACCTATCGCTTTTGAAAGCGCTGCCGATGCCTATATCCTTGGCTCAGCACTGGCGCTATTTCGTAAAGCCACCAGCGCAGAACAAGCCGCTAATATTATTGGTGAAGGCCTCCAAGCATTCACCAAACCCGGCAGTGTTGCTGAACAACGCCAAGTCGGGATCGGCCATGGCGCGCTAGCCGCTCGTCTTCTCAATGAAGAGAGCCACTGCTTCGCCTTCCTTGCGGGTCACGAGTCTTTTGCTGCAGCAGAAGGTGCGATTAAAATTGCGCTAAACGTCAACAAATCACGTCACAACCCATTGAAGGTAATACTCAATGGTCTAGGTAAAGATGCGGCTTACTTAATCTCTCGCATCAATGGTTTTACCTATGTTCGCACTCAATACGATTACCAAACGGGTGAACTTGTTGAAACAGAACGTCGACGTTTCTCACAAGGCCCTCGCGGAGAGATCTTGTGTTACGGCGCTGATGATGTACGTGAAGGCGTGGCAATCATGCACAGAGAAGAAGTGGATGTCAGTATTACGGGTAACTCAACTAACCCAACTCGCTTCCAACACCCTGTTGCAGGTATCTACAAAGCAGAACGTATTCGCCAAGGTTTACCTTACTTCTCAGTTGCTTCAGGCGGCGGTACAGGTAGAACATTGCACCCAGATAACGTGGCCGCAGGTCCAGCGTCTTACGGCATGACAGATACCATGGGCAGAATGCACGCTGACGCTCAGTTCGCAGGTAGCTCTTCAGTTCCTGCTCACGTGGCGATGATGGGCTTCATCGGCATGGGCAACAACCCAATGGTCGGATCGACGGTTGCATTGGCTGTGGCAGTGAGTGAATCTCAACACGCATAACGACAAAGTGAGTCCCACAATCTGCCTGTTATGTAGAGTCTGTTAGTTGAGAATCAAGCAATAACGGACGACTAAAACTCTACACCTATCACTAAAACCAAACAGCCAGCCTTATGCTGGCTGTTTTTTATTCACACTTGCTCTACTATCTATTTCTAATAATTATTTGTATCTAAGATTAAATACATTCTGCTGTCGTATTTAACTACATATTTTCAAAGGAATAATATGAAAGAGCTCATCATTCATACCATTACCGTGTTCATGGGCTTTTTTGCCATCATGAACCCTATCGCCAACACACCGATCTTTCTTTGATTAACAGGTGATAATGATAGGGAAACGGTCAAGTCTATCGCTTTCCGCTCAGTGTTCATCGCCTTCATCATCGTCAGCACCTTTGCTGTCTCGGGTAAACTCATCTTCGACCTCTTTGGTATCACGCTTTACGCGCTTCGTATCACCGGCGGGATCCTCGTGTTCTTGATTGGCTTTCATATGCTGCAAGGTGACTCAACACACTCTAAAGCAAAAGAGAAGGTCAACTCAGACGCTCAACAAGATGCGGCGCTCAGTATCGCCGTCTCGCCACTGGCAATGCCAATATTAGCCGGACCGGGCACCATTGCCACCGCGATGAACTTTGCCAGCACCGAAGGCATCTACGAAACCATCGTCGCCTTTGGCCTACTATGCGCCTTAACCTACGTATTGTTTGTATTTGGCGAGCGCTTCGTTAAAGCCGTTGGACCAAGCGCACTGAACGTGATTACTCGAATGATGGGGTTGATACTCGCGGTAATCGGTATGCAGATGTTGATTGAAGGGATTGAGCAAGCTTATAAGGCACTGTTTATCTAAAGAGGGGATTCACAGGAGAATGTTGATTAACGCACCAATCAATTTGTGTTGATCTGCAGTGTTTTCTCATTGCAGAAAACTATCTCTCAAAAGACAAGCAATATCATTTTACAGACTTTATCCCGATACGCCCTTTCATAACGAGGGCGCTCTCTTTATGATGAACGCAATTAAATTAACTTTGCTAACGGCAGCGCTTGTTATTCGAGCCGTTGTTTTGGAATAGCAAAATCAAGACTCAACACATGGAGATTCAACATGGCTTATTTTTCACTAGCCTTCGGTACGGCAACCAAAAATCGCGACAATAAAATCATTGAAGCGTTCTTCCCTAACCCGCTTCTAAACCCAAGCGACGCTCTTGTAGCAGCTGTAGCTGAAGTGTCAGGTTACGCTGAAGGCAACCAAGCTATCGAAATCTCTGCTGCACAAAGCGCAGAACTGGCGAAAGCATTCGCAGCAAACGATGATGCAGCTAACGCATCTTTCGCAGAAAAAGCGGCAGCGTCTGAACAGCCACTTGTTCTTGTTGTTCTTGCTACTGACGAGAAGCCAGCATCAGTTGCTGAAGGCTTCCTAAAGCTACAACTTATCTCTAACCGCCTAGTACAACCACACGGTACGGTACTGGACGGCATCTTCGGTCTACTGCACAACATCGCATGGACAAACGAAGGCCCTATCGACCTACCTGAGCTGGCTGAGCGTCAAATCGAAGCTCGCCTTGCAGGTCGTGCTCTGTCTGTAGATTGCGTAGACAAGTTCCCTAAAATGGTGGACTACGTAGTACCAACAGGTATTCGTATCGCTGACACTTCTCGTGTTCGTCTTGGCGCACACGTAGGCGAAGGCACAACAGTAATGCACGAAGGTTTCATCAACTTCAATGCTGGTACAACTGGCGTGAGCATGGTTGAAGGTCGTATCTCTGCGGGTGTTGTTGTAGGTAACGGTTCAGACATCGGCGGCGGCGCTTCTATCATGGGTACTCTGTCTGGTGGCGGTACGATGGTTATCTCTATCGGCGAAAACTGCCTACTAGGCGCAAACGCTGGTCTTGGCTTCCCTATGGGCGACCGTTGTACGGTTGAGTCTGGTCTTTACGTGACTGCGGGTACTAAGGTTCGCATGTTAGATAAAGAAGGCAACGAAGTAGAGATCATTAAAGCTCGCGATCTAGCTGGCGTTTCTGATCTTCTGTTCCGTCGTAACTCAATCACTGGCCAAATTGAATGTCTTGCGAACAAGTCTGCTGTTGAGCTAAACAGCGAACTACACAGCAACAACTAATCTAAGCGCTAGATGCTAGATGCTAGATGCTAGAAAATAATAAGCCGCTGGGGTTCAATCCAGCGGCTTTTTTGTATGTTCTGGGAATCATTATTGCCCCATCACCAGTCAGAGTTAACAGAATGTTAACATGTATTTGCCCTACTAAAAGTAATCCCTTGTCTGTTGGATATTTGCAAGGCAAACTGCTGGGCAAAAGTTCGAAAACACTCTGAATGTCTAAAAATCGCCATATTTTTCGAAACTAGGGATTTTATATCATTGGCTTTTCGGTTTCGGTTTCGGTGGCTGAAAGTTTGGGATAATTTGAAAACCATTTGGACATAGCTATGCCTGTACTCTTACCAGAGTACTAGCGGCAGAAGTTTCATAATTTCTGTTGCGCTGCGCTTACAAACCGATAAGAACATAAATCGATATCTACTTAGCCATCTTTACATACCTTTACATCACATGACGTTATCTTACTTACATTAGTATATTCTTAAATAGTAAAACAAAGAGAAGGAAAACGTCATGAAAATCAAAAGCACGATAATCGCGTTACTCGGTATCGTTATTGCCTTCGGAGCAATGGCTGGTGGAATGAATAAAGGCATGAATAACAATATGTCACGCCCAGTATTTTCACAGTTTGATCTCGATGGTGATGGCAAGATAACCGAAGCCGAGTTCAATCAAGCACGCTCAGAACGTATTGCCCAGCGAGCAGAAGAGGGACGTACGTTGAAAAATATCAATCAAAGCCACAGTTTTGCTTCGTTAGATAGCAACGCGGATCGCGCTATCTCTCAACAAGAGTTTAATGCTCATCAAGGCATGGTGAACCCAAAAAATACCATGGGCAAAGGCAAAAACAATCAGTAGCTCAATTCAATCAGGCCTCCATTTGTGAGGCCTGACTTATTTTGAGATCAAGGAAGCAAATCCGCTTATGTTGGTGTGCTACCTTTTGCTTAAGGAAAAGCTAATATATAGTAAGGGAATCGCTATGACTAGGTATAGCTGGTTACAAAGGGCTCTGTTTGTTCCTCCTGTTTTGTTGGGCATCGCGTTATTGGTGATCGCACCAGGGATGAAGGCTGAACCGCCTAATGCGAGTAATACGGCTGCTAAAAAGGTGGTTCGGGTGTTGAAAGTCGAGCCGCGAAATATCCAACCTTCTGCCATCGGATATGGACATACCGAGTCTGTTCAAGACTGGCAGGCACAGTCTGAACTTGACGGCGCGGTTGTGTGGGTTTCTGAGCAATACAAAACGGGCGCTATTATCCGCAAAGACAGCGAACTCCTTAGAATTGACCCCACCGCTTATCAACTTACTATTGCCCGTTTGCAAGCTGAGCTTGAAGTGCTAATGCTAACGAATCAGACCATTATCGATTCGCTCAAGATTGCAGAGAAAGAGTTTGAGGTACAACAGTCAGAATATGCCCGCTCAATCAAATTGAGTGAAACCGGGCATATCTCCAAAACAGAGAAAGACCGCGCGACCAAAGACTTGCTCAGCAGCCAGCAACAGCTCCAGACACAGAAAAACCAACTGGCAATTAATCAAGCGCAGCAAAAGGTTTTGCAAACGGAACTAGCACTTGCAAACCGAGATCTCGAACAAACCGTAATTAAAGCCCCATTTGATATTCGCATTGTCGAAACCTTGGTTGGACTCGCCGAGTATGTCAACAAGGGGGAATTGCTGCTCAAAGCGGATGACATCGATGCCGTTGAGGTTCGCGCGCAGTTTCCGCTTGGTAAAATGCGTCCGCTAAGAAATTCCAATCGCTTTGACTCGCTTGACGAAGATGTTCATAGCAACTTGAGCGCGACAGTCGAGCTCCAAGCAGGCGATAAAGTAATTACTTGGCCTGCCGAGATCAGCCGCTCCGGCGGTGAAATCGATGCTCAGACTCAAAGCCAAAGCCTGGTTGCACAAGTAAATCAGCCCTATCAGCAAGCCATTCCCGGGGAGAAGCCACCACTTATTCGTGGGACTTTCGTTAAAGTCACGATTAAAGCACCAATGATGGAGCAACAAGTCTTGCTACCGATAAACGCCATCCATGATGGTAAAGTTTACACTGTCTCTGAAGGTAAACTGAAAAGCAAACCTGTCAGGATAGATTTCGTCCAAGGGCAGGTTGCGGTGATCAAATCTGGCGTGGAATTCGGTGATGTGGTTGTGCTAAGTAAACTTTCACCCGCCGTTGAGGGGATGGCTTTACAACCGCAACCGGATGAGAAAATCGGCCTTTGGTTGGATACGCAGAGCGGATTTAAAGCCCTAAACGCGATTCAGAAAGAGGGCAAATTATGATCGCTTTTTTTGCTCGGCACACCACTGGCGCCAATGTCCTGATGATGGCGGTACTGCTGTTAGGGGCTTTTGCCTTGCCCAAACTGCAGAAAGACACTTTTCCGTTGACGCCGACCAAAAATATTGAGGTTCGGATCGTTTATCCGGGCGCGTCACCTTTTGAGATGATGGAAGAAGTGTGTTACCCGTTGGAAGATTCTCTCGATAAGCTGAGTGGAATTAAAGAGTTAAGCTGTGATGCCCGAGAGAGTTTGGTCATCGCCAATGTGGAAATCGGCGATGATGAAGACATTGACACTTTAACCAGCGATATTCAACAGCAGGTTAACGCCATCAGTGATTTTCCGGATCGAGTTGAGCAGATCACGGTGTCGAAACTGGACCGAGTGGCAACGGTGGCCAGTGTCGCGATTACCGGCAATATGTCAGATAGGGACTTATATCTCTATGCCCAACAAATTAAGCACAAGTTAAAAGAGAGCCCATTGATCGCTCAGGTGACCGTGAGCGGTTTTGCGGATCAAGAAATAGAAATTCGCGTATCGCAGTGGAAGTTGCAGCAGTACGGCCTGAGTGTGTCCGACTTGTCCAATCTAGTACAACAGCAAAGTATCAGCACTCCTGCTGGCGTATTTAGTAATGACTTGGAAGAGATCAGCGTCCGCTTCGACCACTTAGGCAGCAACGTCAGAGACTTCGAAAATATCGTGATTAAATCCAGTGAGACGGGGACTCAGGTTCGCCTCGGTGATGTTGCCGTTATTCAACAGAAGTTCACTAGCGATGAAAATCAAATCCTGTTCAATGGTCAGCGTGCCGCTTTGCTTCAGGTGTCCAAAACGCAATTTCAAGATACCTTAACGGTCAAAGATGCGATCGTCAGCATCGTTGAAAAAGAACAGGCGAGAGCCCCTGAAGGCGTCGCTTTAACCATCACCCAAGATTCCAGCACCAATATTATTGAGCGTCTGAGAATCCTCACCAGCAATGGCGCACAGGGATTAGCACTGGCATTTTTGATGTTGTGGGCGTTTTTTAATATTCGCTTTAGCTTTTGGGTCACCATGGGGCTGCCGGTTTCATTCCTTGGCGCCATTTTTGCGATACAACTTCTCGGTTATACCCTGAATATGATGACGCTGGTCGGGCTGATTGTCGCGATTGGTCTGCTAATGGACGACTCGTTGATCATTGCAGAAAACATCGCTGCCAAGAGGCAACAAGGGCTACCCGCGTTTGACGCTGCAGTTGAAGGTACCAAACAAGTCTTCCCAGGTGTGATTGCATCGTTTGCTACCACCATCATGGTGATAGGGCCGCTGATGTTTCTCACAGGCAAGATGGGCGAAGTACTACGCTATATTCCCATCGTGTTATTGATTACCTTGCTTGTTAGTCTGATAGAAGCTTTCTTGATCTTGCCGTCTCATTTGGCACATAGCCATACTGAATCTCGCTCTAATCCTATACGGGACAAGTTCATTGCCGGTTTTGAAAACATCAGAGACAGATTCTTTGTGCCAGTGAGTGTCAAGGCGATGAATGCACCTTATCTTTCAGTAGGGATATTGGTGATGGTGGTGATGATTTCAACCGCTTCCATTTCGTCAGGTTGGCTGAAATTCAAAGCCATGCCTGCCTTGGAAAGTGATGTGCTGCAGGCGCGTATCTTGCTCCCTCAAGGCAGTTTACTGAGCCAGACAGAGGCGGTGGTGGAGAAGGTTTCAAACGCGCTTGATGAACTCAACCAAGAATACGCAGAGAAATACCCAAGCTCAAAACCTTTGGTCGCGAGCACCACGATCATGTTCAACTCAAATGCTGATGCTAATGAGTCGGGGCCGCATATGGCAACCGTCAGTGCCGATCTATTGCCAGCGCAATTTAGGCAGCAGAGCATTAAAGATCTGATCCAAGATTGGAAACAAAAAGTAGGCTCTACGGCGGATGTGGTTTCACTCAAGTTTACCGATAAAGAACGGGGCATTGCTGGCAATGGCATTGATATTCGGGTTCAGGGTGAGTCGTTACAAGAGCTCAATCAAGTCAGCCGCTCGCTGGTGAAATGGTTGAAGGGATTTGACGGTGTCTATAACCTCTCCACCGATCTGCGTGAGGGCAGAACCGAATTTCACGTTAACCTTAAAGATGAAGCTGGCGTGATGGGAGTTAATGCTTCCAACATTGCTCAAACGCTGCGCAGCGCGGTAAAAGGCAGTACTGATCTGACGGTTTTCCAACAAGGCGAGCTGGTGGATATTAGTGTGAGACTGGATGAGTTTACGCACCAAGCTAGCCTGTATGAGTTGAATAACTTGATGGTGACGGCAGGCAATGGAACCCTAGTTCCATTATCAAGTGTTGCGACGTTTGACAGAAAACAAGCCTTCTCGCGAATTCACCGCATTAATGGGATGAACACTGTGGTTGTGCAAGGCAATATCGATACGCGGGTTGCCAATGCGCGTGAAATCATGCTGCAGTTCAATAGCGAATTTGTCTCGCAAACTCAACACAAATTCCCAGACATCACCTTCACCTCGCAAGGTCAGGATAAAGAAAGCTCAGATACGGGCTCCTCGCTGGCGACCTTCTTTGCTCTTGGCGTGGTGGGGATTTATCTTATTTTAGTGTTCCTGTTACAAAGCTACACTCAACCGATTGCTGTGCTGCTGGCAATCCCTATGGGCTGGATTGGTGTGGTATGGGGGCACTTGGGCATGGGGTTCGATTTGACTATTCCAAGCTTGGTTGGCTTTGCTACCTTAGCGGGTATCGTCGTTAACGATAACATTCTGTTGGTCAATTTTATTAAGAAGAATATCGCCCAAGGCGAGCGCTTGATAGACGCTTGTCGAGAGGCGGTATGTGACCGATTTAGAGCGATATTTATCACCTCGTTAACCACATTTGCAGGATTGCTTCCACTGTTAATCGAAACCAGTACGCAAGCGCAATTTCTGATCCCGTTAATTGCCAGTATTGCGTTTGGCTTAGTCTCGGCTACGTTACTAGCGTCAATTGTTGTGCCTTGCGTGCTGCTTATTTTGGACGATTTAAAGCTGACCAAATGGGCAGAAGGTGCTCAATCTTCCCTTTGAGGCCCTTGGGAGTGCATGCTGAACCATGTCATTTAGCCCGGCATGAAAATGGTAGTTTGCGTAGAATTTATTTGGCGATTAAACCCTATCACTGACTGCTGTTTTTTTGCGTACAAAAAACAATAGGGTCAGGTCTTGTCTTTTGCTCTTTGGTGGCAGTTTTTCTATCAGGTTTAGTTATTTGTCATACCTGAAGTTATTAGTCATTTGCTAATGCTTGATTTTCCAAAACTCATTTCTGTCCAAAAGTTTGTTATACACACATCCACTATACGGTGATCCCTACACCACACTCACCACCAAAAAAAGCGCAGACCTTTCGATCTGCGCTTGTGGTTATTGTCCCGATAACACTGTTTAAATCATTTTCAATTAACCCACGTTCTTACGTGCGTTTTGGAACATACGCATCCAAGCGCCATTCTCGCCCCAACCTTCCGGAGACCAAGAGTTTGCAACCGTACGGAATACACGCTCTGGGTGAGGCATCATAATTGTCACGCGGCCGTCAGTCGTTGTTAAACCTGTGATAGCGTTTGGCGAACCATTCGGGTTATTCGGGTATTGCTGCGTTTGGTTACCGTTGTTATCAACGTAACGTAGAGCAACCGTACCTGAGTTTTCAATCGCGTTTAGGTGGTCGTTATCACGTACTTCTACGCGGCCTTCACCGTGAGAAACAGCGATTGGCATACGAGAACCTTCCATGCCATTGAAGAATACAGAATCAGACTTCTGAACTTCAACTAGACTGAAACGTGCTTCAAAACGCTCAGATTCGTTGCGAACGAAACGTGGCCAGTACTCAGCGCCTGGGATTAGGTCACGTAGGTTAGACAACATCTGACAACCGTTACACACACCTAGAGAGAAAGTATCTTCGCGCTTGAAGAAGTTTTCAAATTGGTCACGTGTAGAGTCGTTAAATAGAACTGATTTAGCCCAACCTTCGCCAGCGCCTAGTACGTCACCGTAAGAGAAGCCACCACAAGCCACAAGGCCATTGTACTCTTCTAGAACCGCTTGACCCGTTAGGATATCGCTCATGTGAATATCAGTCGCTTTGAAGCCTGCACGGTCAAACGCTGCTGCCATTTCAACGTGAGAGTTAACACCTTGCTCACGTAGAATTGCCATCTTAGGTTTAGCACCTAGGTTAATATAAGGCGCTGCAATATCTTCGTTTACATCAAAGCTTAGGCTAACGTTTAGACCAGGGTCTGAGTTGTCTTTCTTCGCTTCGTGTTCTTGGTCAGCACAAACTGGGTTATCACGTAGACCTTGCATCTTATGCGTTGTCTCAGCCCAGATAGTACGTAGTTCAGTACGGTTACGCTGGATTACAACGTCTGCGCCTGACTTAATCACTAACTCATCAGATGCTTCCCCTTCACCAACAACGCAGCCAATCACATGAGAACATGTTTCTAGGCCGTTTTCTGCAAGAGTAGAAAGAACCGCGTCTAGGTCATCGTTACGTACTTGGATTACCGCACCCAGTTCTTCATTGAATAGTGCCGCAAGCGTATCTTCGCCCAACGCCGCAATATCAGCGTTAACACCACAGTGACCTGCGAACGCCATTTCTGCTAGGGTTACGAATAGACCACCATCGCCTTTATCGTGGTAAGCCACAACTTGGTCGTTCGCTACAAGTTCTTGAACGCCTTCGTAGAAACCTTTTAGTTGCGCTGCGTTGTCTACGTCTGCTGGTTTATCACCAAGCTGCTTGTAAACTTGCGCCAGTGCCGTTGCACCTAGACGGTTTTTACCGTTACCTAGGTCGATAAGAACTAGGCTTGTATTACCTAGTCCTTCAAGGTTATCAGGGGTGCGCAGTTGAGGAGTGATTGTCTTACGAACATCTTCAACACGAGCAAACGCAGTGATTACAAGAGATAGCGGAGAAGTGACTTCTTTCTGCTCGCCGTTCTCTTCCCACTTAGTCTTCATCGACATTGAGTCTTTACCCACAGGGATAGTTAGACCCAGCGCCGGGCATAGTTCTTCACCCACTGCTTTCACCGCTTCGTAAAGACCGGCATCTTCACCTGGGTGACCCGCTGGAGACATCCAGTTCGCTGACAATTTAATGTGTTTGATATCGCCGATGTTGGTCGCAGCGATGTTTGTGATTGCTTCACCTACTGCTAGACGAGCCGATGCGCCGAAGTCTAGTAGTGCCACTGGCGTACGCTCACCAAGAGACATCGCTTCACCGTGGTAAGAATCGTAGCTTGCTGCCGTAACCGCACAGTTAGCAACAGGAACCTGCCATGGGCCAACCATTTGGTCACGAGCTACAAGGCCTGTTACCGAGCGGTCACCGATGGTGATAAGGAATGTTTTCTCAGCGACAGTTGGCAAGCGAAGAACACGGTCAACCGCTTCGTTTAGTTCAATACCAGAACGGTCAATCGCTGGGTTGTTCGCTTTTAGCGTTTTCGCGTCACGGTGCATCTTAGGTGTTTTACCTAATAGGATGTCCATAGGCATATCGATTGGCGTGTTGTCGAAGTGTGAATCTTCTAGTTTAAGTTCACGTTCTTCTGTTGCTTTACCCACCACGGCATATGGTGCACGTTCACGCTTACAAATCGCGTCGAATGTTGCCATGTCTTTATCAGCAACCGCCATTACGTAACGCTCTTGAGATTCGTTACACCAGATCTCAAGTGGGCTCATGCCCGGCTCATCGTTTGGCACGTCACGTAGATTAAAGATACCGCCACGCTCGCCATCGTCGACTAGCTCAGGAAGAGCATTCGAGATACCGCCCGCGCCCACATCGTGGATAAATGCGATTGGGTTCGCATCACCAAGCTGCCAACAACGGTCGATAACTTCCTGACAACGACGCTCCATCTCTGGGTTTTCACGTTGTACAGAAGCGAAATCAAGATCTTCAGAAGAAGAACCAGAATCCATTGAAGATGCCGCACCGCCGCCAAGGCCGATGTTCATCGCAGGACCACCAAGAACGATTAGGCTTGCACCTACCGGGATCTCTTTCTTCTGAACGTGCTCATCACGGATGTTGCCAAGACCACCAGCCAGCATGATTGGTTTGTGGTAACCACGTACTTCTTCACCTGCGTGAGAGTTTACTTTCTCTTCGTAAGTACGGAAGTAGCCAAGTAGGTTTGGACGACCAAATTCGTTGTTGAATGCCGCGCCACCAAGAGGACCTTCAAGCATGATATCCAATGCAGTAACGATACGGCTTGGCTTACCAAAGTCAGTTTCCCAAGGTTGAACGAAGTTCGGGATCTTAAGGTTAGATACAGAGAAAGCAACCAGACCCGCTTTTGGCTTACCACCAATACCGGTTGCGCCTTCATCACGGATTTCACCGCCTGAACCTGTCGATGCGCCTGGCCACGGTGAGATTGCCGTTGGGTGGTTGTGCGTTTCAACTTTCATCAAGATGTGTGTTTTTTCTTGGTGGTAGCTGTACTGGCGAGTTTCTGGATCTGGGAAGAAACGACCAACTTCAGAACCTGTCATTACCGCTGCGTTATCTTTATAAGCAGACAGAACATGTTCTGGTGTCGTTTCAAAGGTGTTCTTAATCATCTTGAACAATGATTTTTCTTGCTTAACGCCATCGATAGTCCAATCAGCGTTAAAGATCTTATGACGACAGTGCTCTGAGTTCGCTTGTGCAAACATCATTAGCTCGATGTCCGTCGGGTTACGACCTAGCTTCTCAGTGAAGCTTTCAAGAAGGTAATCAATCTCATCTTCTGCAAGTGCAAGACCTAGGGTAACGTTTGCTTTTTCAAGCGCTTTACGTCCACCAGTTAGTAGGTCAACTTCCGCATAAGGAGCAGGCTCAGCAACGGTAAATAGTGCCGCCGCTGATTCGAAGTCAGTGAAAACCACTTCCATCATACGGTCGTGCAGGATTGCTTTCAGCTCAACAAGTTGAAGTTCAGAAAGTTCAGCAGAGGTTTCAATGTAGAAAGCAGTACCGCGCTCTAGACGTGACACTTTAGCCAGTCCGCAGTTGTGTGCGATATCTGTTGATTTTGAAGACCAAGGCGAGATAGTGCCTGGGCGTGGCGTTGCAAGCAGCAGTAAACCTTCAGGTTCATGCTCTTCAATCGTTGGACCGTAAGTCAGTAGCTTTTCTAGCTTCTCAACTTCAGACTCATCTAGGTCTGCCGTTAGATCAGCAAAGTGGGCAAACTCAGCGTAAATACCTGTTACAGGTAAGCTTAATTCACGACAAAGCTCTAAAAGCTTGTTAACACGAAACTCAGATAGAGCTGGGGAGCCACGCAAAATTCTCATGTGCTTACGTCTCTTATGCAGTTGATTAAGGTAGTATTGGAATAAATTCAGTGGGTTAAAGGAAAAACCTAACTGTTTTCTTCGAAGCTATTCCCGAAGGTTTAAAAACCTATGCCGATCCCACCTCTTCAATGCGAGCGCATTATAAAGCATTTCTTTTTGTGACGTAACACCAAAAGCAACCGTTTGCGTGATTTTTTTTATCTTTCTGCGTAAATGGTACTTTTGCTGCATTTATCACCACTTTTACAACTGTTTAATTAAACCTGCTTTGCCAGCCTTGCGGGGTTTGGTATAAAGGAGCTTCCACTTTTCGAGATTTCATTTTGATGCCTAAATTTACGCTCATCTTTTCGTCTAAGTTCCTTCTGCTCGCCATCGCCCTATTTGGGTTGGCTGGATGCCAGATTGAATCTGAACCTAAAAGTGTCCTTGAGCAGATACGAGATCGTGGCGTTCTTCGTGTCGGCACCCTAAATAACCAACTCTCTTATTACATCGGTCCTGATGGTCCTGCTGGCTTGGATTACGAATTAGCTCGTGAATTTGCGCAGGAGCTTGGTGTAAAGCTTGAGGTTAAACCCGCTTACCGTTTGTCTGGCTTGTTCCCTGCACTGCAGAAAGGCGAAATCGATCTTATCGCGACCGGCTTAACGCAAAACAACAAACTGACACGCGCTTACCGCGCCGCGCCTGCTTATTACTATGTAAGCCAACAGGTCGTGTACAAAAAGGGCCAATGGCGCCCAAGAAACCTTGAGCAATTGATCAATTTTGAGAATGAGCGTCAGGCTGAGTTTGTAAAAGCACAAGCTGAATCAGAAGCTGCGGTATCAAGCGAGACGCTGACGCCCTCTTTGGTTGTGGTGAAAGACTCGCACTTTGAACCAACACTCAAACTGCTGCAGAAAACGCACGATGACTTCATCTATGACGCGGTTGGCAATGCAGACATCAATGACCTGCTAAAAGAAGTATCAACAGGCGAACGTTTATTCACAGTGGCCGACTCTATCGAGCTATCACTGGCGCAACGTTTGTACCCAGATGTTGCCTTGGCATTTGAGCTGACAGAAGACCAACCTATCTCTTGGTACCTAAATAGATCGGAAGATGAAAGCCTGTATGCTTTGCTGATTGAGTTCTTCGGTAACCTAAAACAGTCTGGTGAACTGGCTTCACTAGAAGAGAAATACATCGGCCACATCGGCACTTTTGACTACGTTGATACTCGTGCCTTTATCCGCGCACTGGACAGCAAGTTGCCAAAATGGTCGCCGCTATTTCAAAGGTACTCTCAAGAATTTGATTGGCGCTTGATTGCCGCTTTGGCCTACCAAGAATCACACTGGAACCCTGTTGCGCGCTCACCAACGGGTGTTCGTGGCATGATGATGTTGACACTGCCCACCGCGAAGAGTGTTGGGGTAACCAACCGTCTCGACCCGAACCAGTCGGTACAAGGCGGTGTTGAGTACCTGCGTCGTATCGTGAACCGAGTACCAGATTCAATCACTCAACACGAAAAGATCTGGTTTGCACTTGCTTCATACAATGTCGGTTACGGGCACATGATGGACGCGCGTCGCCTCACGAAGGCACAAGGAGGAGATCCTGATGCTTGGGGCGATGTGAAAGACAGATTGCCTCTGTTAAGACAGAAGAAGTACTACAGCCAAACTCGATATGGGTATGCGCGTGGTGATGAAGCGAGAAACTACGTTGAAAACATTCGCCGTTATTACCAAAGCATTATTGGCCATGTAAATAAGCGCAATAAAGAACAAGAAGCGACCCTTGAAGGTTTGGTGGTGATCCCACCTTTAGAAACCTCAGGTGCTGAATCGAGTATCAGCGCAGCTCAGTCGACAGTAAGCAGTTCTGAGCCTTCACAGTAAAACCCAAAAGAGCAATGCCATCTAGCATTGCTCTTTTTTATTGTCTTTTTTCGACTCTTCTTTCGTCACTAAGGGATAAGGGAAGCAGGCAAGAAAATGATGATGAGATCTAGAGTGTCATATTGCAGTAACAATCGAACCTTATAACGGCACACCACAATCAAGATTATGCTCTGTTGCACTGCAATGCTGGCTTTAGACTAGAACTGCTCTTCTATTTAAGCCAAGCGTGCGACAGGCCAAACAAACGAATAACACTATAATTAAATCGTTAGTCCAAACTAAAAAGTCAGACGACAAATAGGAAATCATTGAAATGATGAAGAAACTGAAATCGAAACGCCTTGATAAGACCGTTGCTGCAAACCGTCGTAAGCGTATGCTTTCAAATAATAAGAAGAAGATCATTTGGCGCAATCGCGCTTTCATGCAGATGATTGCTGAGTAAATGTAGTTACTCAGTCAGTTTGCTTGGCACTCTTGCGATAGAGAGTGCCGAAAGTACGCTGCTATTTCTTATTGCCAGCCTTCATCTCTGCTTCTAAACGCTGCTCTTCCAACAGACGTTCTTGCTTTCGCTTCTCTTTTATCTCTTTTCTACGACGCTTGAAAAACGCTTGTAATTGCTCACGGCACTCTTCCTCTAACAAACCATGTTCAACGTCGGCATAGTGGTATGAGGCTTGGCTTTCAAACAAGTTCAATACTGTACCTGCAGCGCCCGCTTTTAAGTCTGGAGCACCAAACACAATGCGCTTTACTCGGCTGTGTAGCAACGCGCCTGCGCACATTGGGCAAGGCTCTAGCGTGACATATAAAGTGGTATCGAGTAGCCGATAGTTTTCTAAGGTTTGACCGGCTTTACGCAAGGTTTCAATTTCTGCGTGTGCCGTTGCATCGTGGCTGCCAATCGAACGGTTCCATCCTTCAGAGATAATCTGCCCATCTTTCACTAATACCGCACCCACTGGAACCTCTCCCTCGCTCTCTGCTTGCTTAGCTACCTCAATGGCGCGTCGCATGAAGATTTCATCTTGAAGGGTGAATTGATGGTCTGACAAAGGGAACTCCAGAAAACAAAGGATAAAAACGAAAATAGGTATGCGGTGAAGCATACCTAATCTTCGTGATAATGAACAATAAAGAGGTTAAGACAACAAGAGACAATGAACCATTGCCGCTTGTTGGTTGGTCGAACTGTTAGCTATTAGCGTCTTCTGTGTCACCGGCTATTGGCGTCGCTTTGATGCTCACAATACGGTTATTCTCAACAGAGATAATTTCAAACTGCCACTGCTGGTATTGAACAACTTCGCCTGCATCCGGTAAGCGCCCTATTAACCATGTCACAAGGCCATTCAGCGTTTGGAAGCTCTCGCTTTCGCCCTCAAAATCCGATAGCTCTAAACGGTTTTTCAGTTCACTGATAGGAATCAATCCATCCACCAACAAACCGTCTTCCACTTGCTCGGTCCAAAGATCGTTCGGATTATTCGATAGCTCGCCAGCAATCGCCTCAAGAATATCGTAATGAGTCACAAGACCTTGAACATCGCCATACTCGTCGACAATGAATGCCATCTCGGTGCCCGACTCTTTAAAGTAGCCAAGTAGACGCAGAGCTTTCATCGATTCTGGAACATAGATCGGCGAGCGAGACAGCCCCATGATCACTTGAATGCTTAGATTGCCCGCCTGATTCAGCAAGGCTTTGGCTGACACTGTACCCACCACTTTATTGAGGTGATCTTGGCACAATGGAAACACACTGTGTTTTGATGAACGCAGTTTCTTTAATATCTGCTCAACGGGTTGGTCGACATCCAGAAAGTCGATGTCTCGACGCGGAGTCATCAATGAGCTCACAAGACGATCATCAAGCTGCAAGATATTACGAATCATCTCTTGTTCGCCGCGTTCAATCACACCCGATTCTGAGCCCTCTTTCACAAGTGCATGGATATCATCTTCGGTAACGCTATCTTCTTCACCGCCTCGGCCCATCAACTTAAGAATACCTTCCGTTGAAGCCGACAACGCAAACACAAACGGCGTCGCGATTTTAGATAACCAGAAGATTGGCAGCGCGACTAACACAGCAATGTTTTCAGCTTGAGACTGAGCAAAACGCTTTGGTACCAACTCACCGACAACGATAGCGAAATAAGTAATACCTACCACCACAACCGCAGTAGACAAGATGTTCGCTTGTGTTGGGTCTAGTCCCCACAGTTCAAGTTGAACGGCTAGTGGAGCCGATAGCGTCGCCTCACCCACAATCCCGCTGAGTAGGCCGATTACCGTGATACCGATTTGGATTGTAGAGAGGAAGCGGGTTGGGTTTTCTTTGAGATCAAGAGCAACCTGAGCGGAGCGGTGTTTTTCGGCTAAGCGTTTCAGCCGACTATTTTTTGCTGCTACCAATGCAATCTCAGACATGGCAAACAGACCATTTAAAACAATTAACCCTACTAAAAGCAGAATTTTCATGTGGCTTGGATTTCCTAAATTTACCGGCCAACAATTAGCCGTAATCCGGAGTATAAGCTGAGTGCCTTTATTTTGAATATAAAAAGTTTTGGATATAGAAAGTTTTGGATATAAAAACCTTGGATATAAAAAACGGAAAAAATAGCGAAAAAAAGCCCGCACATTTCGGTGCGGGCTTAGCAATGAATAAAGCTTAGTTTTGCTTAGTTCAATCTTACATTGTGTAAGTGTAAGGTGCTTGGATACCTAGTGGGATACCAAGAGCCCAGTAAGCTAGCAAGAAGATAGACCAACCGATTAACATCGCAATCGAGAATGGCATCATTAGAGAAGCTAGAGTACCGATACCTGTCGACTTAACGTAGCGCTGACAGTAAACAACAACCAGTGGGAAGAACACCATTAGTGGAGAGATGATGTTAGACACTGAGTCACCTACACGGTAAGCCGCTTGAGATAGCTCAGGAGAGATACCCACAACCATTAGCATTGGAACTAGGATAGGACCAATCAGTGCCCACTTAGCTGAAGCAGAACCAACAAGAAGGTTAACTGCAGCCGTTAGTAGAATCATACCAACAACCGTTGCTTCACCTGGAAGGTCCATCGCTTTCAAGCCTTCAGCACCGTAAAGTGCCAGCATAGTACCGATGTTTGATTGAGCGAATGCAGATAGGAACTGAGCACAGAAGAACGACATTACAATGTATGCGCCCATCGTTGCCATCGTCTCAGACATTGCTTTGATAACATCATTACTATTCTTGAATGTACCCGCTACACGGCCGTAGACGATACCCGGAATAATAAACAGGATGAAGATCAGAGGAACGATAGACTTCATTACTGGTGCTGAGAACGCCGTTAATTCGCCTTCAGGTGAACGAAGTGCTGAGTTTTCAGGCATTAGAGCCGCGATAAGCAGACCAATACCGGCAACCATTGCCCAACCAGCGAATTTGAATGCTTTAGATTCAATGTCTGTGAACGTACCTAGATCAGGTGCTTGTTCTGCATCTTCATCTACAGGCGTATTAGCAAGACGAGGCTCGATAATTTTCTCTGTAACGTACCAACCAATTGCCACAATTAGAATTGAAGACAAACCAGTAAAGAAGATGTTCGCTAGAGGGTTGATCACATATGCAGGGTCAAGAACGTTTGCCGCTGTTTGAGTGAAACCAGCTAGTAGCGGATCAATACCTGAAGGGATAAAGTTCGCTGAGAAACCACCTGATACACCAGCAAACGCTGCTGCAATACCCGCTAGAGGGTGACGACCCGCAGCGTGGAAGATGATACCGCCAAGAGGGATTACTAGAACGTAACCTGCATCAGCTGCTGTGTGAGACACGATAGCAACCAAGATTAGCATCGGCGTTAGTAGCTTAGCTGGCGTGAAGTTAAGCATCTTCTTAAGGCCAGTCGTAATGAAGCCTGAAGAGTCTGCAACGCCAACACCTAGCATAGCAACAAGTACGATGCCTAGAGGTGCGAAGCCTGTGAACGTGGTAACCATATTCGCTAGGAAGCTAGCAAGCGCTTCACCAGTTAGTAGGTTGTTTACTTCAAGAGCAGCACCCGTTTGAGGGTTGATTAAGTCGAATGAAAGATTCGATAAAAGTGCAGATGCTACCCATACAATAACTAGAGCCCAGAAGAACAGGATTGCTGGATCTGGAATTTTGTTGCCGGCGCGTTCAATGAAGTTTAGAAAGCGGTCCATACCACTGATCTTCTCAGTCGATGGTGCTTTTTTTACGGCTTGGTTACTCATTGTAACTCCATATGTGATGTTGTTTTGTTTAGGCCTAATATAAGTTTTGACCACGGCCTATTGGTACAGCACATATTCTATTAAAGTCGTTGTTAAAAAGCACAAGATTCCACCTAATTTTCCATAAATGGAGACATATTTTGCAAAAATACCATACAACAGCAACAATATAAAAACACAAAACATACCATTCCATATACAGAGTTTTAACTGGCACATAAAGAATGTCCGAGAAGAGCAAACTATCACGACATTGAAGTTATAAACCCAATCAATCGAACTCGCTGTATTTAGAAATCATGGTATGTAATTCGATCGCTTGATTATTACCAAACCGGTCTTCCCATGAGCTTGTTATCTGAACGGTCTTCAGCGCTCCGGATAAACTGTTCGTCACTGTCCAATCAAGTTGATATTTAAAATGCGAGTGATCCATGCCATCAACAATATCCGTAGCAAAATCCGCAGGCGTTATACTCGATAAAGCGGCAGATGCGCCTCGAGTTCTAAACCATTCCAGCTTATTTTCAGCCAAATTCAAAGCTTCTACACTATGAATAGCAAAGTCAGACTTTTGCTCAACATATGTTTGTAACTTAATTAGCCCTAGCGAACCGACTCCGATCAATAAAAATGAAATGAGTACTTCAATTAGGCTAAAACCTTTTTGCTTATAAATCATTCCATGAACCTTTTTGCCATCTTGGCTTAGGTGAAAATTCGAACTCATCAATAACATCTGAATTGAATGAAAAATTCAGAGAGTTATTAAATAGCGCCATTTGCCCTTCTGTATCAAAAAATTGTCCCCCCGTGAAACTGAATGCGCCAGCTTGCGCATAAGTTGCATGGTATGGCGTAAGAGTACTTGAAGAACCATACATAGTATTAATTAGGTCACTAAATACTGAATTTACAAAAGGTTTCACTTCCGTCATCGAGTCCCATTGAGAAGGAGTGGGAGAGTAAGTATTATTAAAATGAAAAAATACACCGCTAATATCGCCAGAACCAGTGACCCCAAAAACACCGTCATGAACAAGTAAAAACAAATCGGTTCCCGGGTGTGCAGCCTGTAAATTTACAATATTCGTCACATCAACTGGCGCTAGTTGGCAAGAGCCATCAATCCAAACTTTATTGGGCTGTCCATTCACTATTGAATCAGAAAATTGGCTATAGCAATCAACACTACTAGAAGGCATTGAAACTTTAATAAATTCGTTATCTACATCATCACGAACCTCTTGCCACTTACTTTTATCGACTCCGAAAAAATCTTTAAAAGGGTCGATAGTGTCATCTCGCTGAATATCTAACCCAACATTATGAGAACTTATCACTCCAAAGGAGTTCTCCCATATCCCTGATTTAACAGCTGTCGATGTCTTATGAGAAGGCTTACAATCCTTAGTGGGATCATGCCCGGCTCCTGGAGATTCAATAGAACTACTTACGCCATGATTGGTAATACCAGTCGCAATAAACCTATATTTAACCACTGCCCCGATACACTCATAAGCTTCAGCAGCCGAGTCAAATTCACCAGGGTCTGGTGGTGAAAAAAGTGCTGAGCCAAAAGAAATAACATCAGAAGTCGACTTCATAGCTCCATAACCAACTGAAGATGAAAAGATTATTTTTTTATTAACACTGCTATGACCAACTTGAGAAAGCAAAATTTCAGGGTTTGTAAAGTCAGCATTTAAGGAAGAAAAACTATACGAGTTACAAACTGTCGCTAAATTATTGGGTATTGATTGCAATTTTTGATTAACAATATATGTAAACCCACACTCTAGACCTCCCTCTGCTTCCCAATGTTGCTTGCGCGCTTCTACTTCATTCTGAGATCTTTTTATTTGATAAAAAACAGAGCGATAACTACCAAAAGTCAACATTAACGCAGTAACTAGTAATACACTTGTTGTAAGTAAAACAACCGCACCTTGTTGATTTTTATTCATCGCCAATTCCTATTTTTTACAATCACACTTGATGAATAATTAACGGACGTATCTCCTACTAATTCAGCAGAAATCATAATGGTTGTAATACCTGAACTAACCCCTTGAGATTCAATACTTGACTGATTCGCATGAAAATCAACGACTCTAATTTGATTCGGCTCAAAGATAGAAGAGCACCCACTAATCGCCGCTGATACTGTTTTTACGATACTGGAGGGGCTATCACACACCTTGACCAAGCCTGAATCAAATACAAAAGCGACATTTCGAATCTCTGATTGATGAGTGTAAGCATATGCAACCGTTTTTGAATCAGGAGAAATATATAAAGTATCGGTGGAGCCTGATAATTTTAGAGATACACCTGTCCCTCCATCGTAGCCCGCACGCTGGATATCTTCTTTAAAGTATTGAAGAGCTCCTGAAACTTGTTGTAATAGTAATAATTCTTTACTTCTCTCGGATGCGATGTTTTGTCCGGATATAAATACCGACCCCACACTTCCAATAACGACAATTCCAAAAATGGAAGAGATCATAAATTCGACTAATGTTGCACCGAACTGCTGCCTCCTAAGTGCAGATCTGATAACCATAAAAGTCTCCTTCTACACCACAAATTCTCATTCTTCCTGAAGTACGATATGTTATAAGCTTTAAAGGCTTAGAGTTCATATCAAATAAGAGATGGCCATCTTTAGCTTTACCGTTTACTCCACTAAATTTAATTTGTTCAGAACTGTAGTTAACGGTGAAATCTACGTTTCGAAATGAAGCACCTTCCAGTGTAAGAATTGCCGTACCAGTATTCGGAATATCGAATTCGGTCAATTCAATTTTCCAATCACCGGTGTCATTTGAATTACCATTCATTAAGAAATGAGCCCAAAGATCAGTATTTCTCATAACTGCCTCAGATTTTGCCTGCATCATAAAACCATTCAACTCAGTAGCTAACCGTTGCATCTTCACTGTTTCCGAGACAGAACTAAAACTTGGAGCGGCAACAGCCAATAATATAGAGAGCACTGATATGGTTATGAGTAGCTCTAAGAAGGTAAACCCGCGAGACATTTCCCAAATTCCTATGTAAACCGATACGTAACCGTATTTAATCTTGCAAGGATGCTACCACCGAAGAAAAATAGGCTGAATATAGAGAAGGAACTACTCGTGATGATTCGAAAAAATAAATGCAACAACAACAACTTAAGTTGCAAAGGGATGACATTGATCGAACTATTGGTCGCAGTGGCTATTATTGGAGTGCTAACCGCTATCGCCTACCCAAGCTATACCGAACATGTCATTAAATCGCATAGAACAGCAGCATTAGCTGATATGGCAAAAATACAACTCACACTTGAGCAGTCATACAACGGTGTCTATAACTGGGGCAGTATTATTTCAGGAGGGGCTTGTGCTATATGTGAATCACCAAGTGATCGCTATGTATTTTCTGTCGCAAGTTCAAGCAGCATGGCATATACAATAACCGCCACGGCACAGTCAACTAAGGGGCAAAGTGGTGACTCTTGCCTAGGCACTCCCAAAACAATGACGCTCAAATCTTCAGGTGAAGAATCCCCTGTAAATTGCTGGAACTAATAGACGTTAATATCCTTGGTATGAGTAAAGAATGACTAGGCATATACATAGCTGCATTTTTTAACTAAACGAGAAGATCAAAAAAGCCTGCACATAGGCAGGCTTTAAAATTTTCAAACCACGATCTAATTACTTAGTAAGGTCATCGAAGAAGTTTTTAACACCGCTGAAGAAACCTTCAGACTTTGGCTTATGCTTGCTTGCCGCTTCACCACCACAGGTTTCTTCGAATTCACGCAGTAATTCTTTCTGGCGAGCGCTTAGCTTAACTGGAGTCTCAACCACTAGCTTAACGATTAGATCACCCACACCGCCACCACGAACGCCTTTCACGCCCTTGCCACGCATACGGAACATACGGCCCGTTTGTGTCTCTTCTGGTACCTTAAGGTTTACACGACCATCCAGTGTTGGAACTTCAACTTCACCGCCTAGAGCAGCCATAGAGAAGCTTACTGGTACTTCGCAGTAAAGGTTGTTGCCGTCACGTTCGAAGATGTTGTGCTCTTTTACGTGTACTTGTACGTACAGATCGCCAGCTGGAGCGCCTTGCTCTCCCGCTTCGCCTTCGCCTGATAGACGAATACGATCGCCAGTATCAACACCAGCAGGGATCTTAACGTTAAGTGTTTTCGTCTTCTGTTTGCGACCTTGACCATGACATGAGTTACATGGGTCTTTGATGATCTTGCCTTTACCGTTACAAGTAGGACAAGTCTGTTGAACCGCAAAGAAACCTTGGCGCATTTGTACTTGGCCGTGGCCATGACAAGTGCCACACGTTTGTGCAGAAGAACCCGCTTTCGCGCCGCTGCCGTCACAAGTATCACACTCTACAAGTGTTGGTACTTCGATTTCTTTAGAAACACCACGAACCGCTTCTTCTAGAGAAAGTTCCATGTTGTAACGTAGATCTGAACCACGTTGTGCACGCTGTTGACCGCCACCACGACGACCGCCGCCGAAGATGTCGCCAAATACGTCACCGAAGATATCGCCGAAGTCACCTTGGCCACCGCCGCCAAAACCACCGCCGCCGCCCATGCCACCTTGTTCAAAGGCTGCATGACCGTATTGGTCGTAAGCTGCTTTCTTTTGAGAATCGGTTAGGATCTCGTACGCTACTTTTACTTCTTTAAACTTATCTGCTGCGGTCTCATCACCCTGGTTACGGTCCGGGTGGAATTTCATCGCTAAGCGTTTGTACGCTTTTTTAATATCGCGCTCTGATGCATCGCGGCTTACGCCTAATACTTCGTAAAAATCACGTTTTGACATGTTCTAGGTCACCAAAATAATTGCTACTACCGAATGATCACTTCAGTAGTCTGTGTATCAATCTAGATAAAAGTTCTGCCGGCTGAAATGCCGAATAAAGCTATTATCTAGATCGACAAGTCTAAATACAAATTTACGGGCGTGAGAGTTACCTCTGACGCCCGCAATAATAAGTCTTTGAGACAAATTTCTAAGCAGATAGCTTGAGTCCTAAGTGGAAGCGCGGAGCCTACGTTAGTAGGTGGACACTTCCGATAACGAAATCAGGCTACTCTGCGACGAAATTATTTTTTGTCTTCTTTAACTTCTTCAAACTCAGCGTCTACAACATCGTCGTCTTGCTTAGGTTGTTCACCAGCGTCAGCACCAGCTTGTTCAGCTTGAGCTTTCTGTTGAGCAATTTCCATTAGCTTTTGAGCTGCTTGCATCAGTTCTTGAACTTTAGCGTCGATAGCTTCTTTATCGTTACCAGACTTAACTTCTTCTAGTGCAGTGATAGCCGCTTCGATTTTAGCTTTCTCGTCTGCAGGTAGAGCTTCACCAGCTTCTTCTACTTGCTTCTTAGTGCCGTGAATCATTTGGTCAGCTTGGTTACGTGCAGTTACTAGCTCTTCGAACTTTTTGTCCGCTTCTTTGTTAGCTTCTGCTTCTTGTACCATTGCTTCGATCTCTTCCTCAGACAGGCCGCCTGATGCTTGGATAGTGATCTTCTGCTCTTTACCTGTTGCTTTATCTTTAGCAGATACGTTCAGGATACCATCAGCATCTAGGTCGAATGTTACTTCGATTTGTGGCATGCCACGTGGTGCTGGTTGGATACCTTCTAGGTTGAACTGACCAAGAGACTTGTTGTAAGTCGCTTGCTTACGCTCACCTTGAAGAACGTGGATAGTTACTGCGTTTTGGTTGTCTTCAGCTGTAGAGAACACTTGATCCGCTTTAGTAGGGATAGTTGTGTTTTTCTCGATAAGCTTAGTCATCACGCCGCCCATCGTTTCGATACCGAAAGATAGAGGAGTAACGTCTAGTAGTAGAACGTCTTTAACGTCACCAGCTAGTACACCACCTTGAACAGCAGCACCCATTGCAACAGCTTCGTCAGGGTTCACGTCTTTACGTGGCTCTTTACCGAAGAATTCAGTTACTTTAGCTTGAACCATAGGCATACGAGTTTGACCACCAACTAGGATAACGTCAGTGATTTCGCCTACAGATAGGTCAGCATCTGCTAGAGCTACTTTTAGTGGCTCAAGAGAACGTTGAACTAGGTCTTCAACTAGAGACTCAAGCTTCGCACGAGTCACTTTGATGTTCATGTGCTTAGGACCAGTCGCATCAGCAGTAACGTAAGGTAGGTTTACGTCAGTTTGAGTAGTAGAAGAAAGCTCGATTTTCGCTTTTTCTGCTGCTTCTTTAACACGCTGCATTGCTAGTGGATCAGCTTTAAGGTCGATACCTTGCTCTTTCTTGAACTCATCTACTAGGTAGTTGATCATGCGGTTATCGAAATCTTCACCACCAAGGTGAGTGTCACCGTTAGTTGAAAGAACTTCGAAAGTCTTCTCGCCTTCTACTTCATCGATTTCGATGATAGAGATATCGAATGTACCACCACCAAGGTCGTATACAGCGATAGTGCGATCACCACCTTGCTTGTCTAGGCCGTAAGCTAGAGCAGCAGCAGTTGGTTCGTTGATGATACGTTTAACATCTAGACCAGCGATACGGCCAGCATCTTTCGTTGCTTGACGTTGAGCATCGTTGAAGTAAGCAGGAACAGTTACTACTGCGCCAGTTACTTCTTCGCCTAGGAAGTCTTCAGCTGTTTTCTTCATTTTCTTAAGAACTTCAGCAGATACTTGAGGAGCAGCCATTTTTTGGCCTTGCGCTTCAACCCATGCATCACCGTTGTCAGCCTTAACAATGTTGAAAGGCATGATTTCGATATCGCGTTGAACTTCTTCATCTTCAAAACGACGACCGATTAGACGCTTAATTGCGTATAGCGTGTTTTGAGGGTTAGTAACGGCTTGACGTTTCGCAGGTTGACCAACTAGCGTCTCGCCGTCAGTGTATGCGATTACCGATGCTGTTGTGCGTTCGCCTTCAGCATTTTCTAGTACGCGTGGTTTGTCGCCGTCTAAAACAGCAACACAAGAGTTAGTAGTACCTAAATCAATACCAATGATTCGACCCATCAGGCTATCTCCGAAATATAATCTATATTAGTTTTTTGCTATACCCACATATGTGGGGGGCGGTAATCAGGGATTCAACCCTAATACACAAAATTTAAGTGCAAATGTAATTTGCTTTCGTATGCACCATAGATAAGGGCTCACGAAGCCTTTTCAAGGGTGAAAATGGATTTTTTTACATTTATTTTAATAAAAGGAATGATTAGGCACGAATACATATCATTACCGCCTATATAAGTCCCATAACTGGGTTTATTCACCCTCGACTATCCTTTCTTGTAGCAAAGTCTTGTTTCTGTAAACGGGCTCTCAAAGAGGCTCCCTCACACAACAATTAAGGCCGCACTATCGTTTGTTGAGTAAAAGTAGATAAAGTGACCTTCTCACCCAATAAAAAACGGAGCCACTTGGGCTCCGTTTATCTACTCAGGGTTTCAGCTCAGATTAAATCTATAGCGGAAAGAGTCTCTGAATTATGCTTCTGCTTTCTTTAGCTCAGCTTCTTCGTTAGCTTCAACGCCGATTTCGTTTTCAGATTTCGCTACGATAGTGTTAACCGCAGTATCACCAACAACGTTAGAAGAAGTACAGAACATGTCACAGATACGGTCAACAGCAGCAACAATCGCTAGACCTTCTGGTGGCAAACCTAGTTGGTGCAATAGAACACCGACCATAACCACACCACCACCAGGAACACCACCAGCACCGATAGAAAGTAGCAAGATAGTTAGACCTAGAGTAAAGATATCAGCAGTGTTGATTGGCTGACCGAATGCGTTTGCTACGAACATAGTTGCTAGTGCGATGTAGATAGATACACCAGACATGTTCATTGTTGCACCTAGTGGTACACCGAAACCTGCCACTGACTTAGATACGTTTAGTTTGTCCGTCAGAGTACGCATTGTTACTGGAATCGTCGCGTTCGAGCTTGCAGTCGATAGTGAGAAAAGGATTTGCTCACGAGTTGCACGTAGGAACTGCTTTGGAGAAATACCAGTGAATGAACCAACCATCATTGGGTAGAAGAAGAAGATCCAGAACACAAGCATCGCTACAACAAGCGCTACATAGCCAGCAACTGACATTAACGTGTTTGCATCCAGTGTTGCGCCCAGTTGAATCATCAGAGCAAATACACCGTAAGGCGCCAAGCTCATTACTAGGCCGATAAGCTTCATCATGATTTCGTTAGCCATCTTGAATGTCTTGATAGCTGGGCCACCACGAGAATCAAGCGCTTGAATAGCAAGACCTGTCAAAATTGCCATGAAGATGATTTGTAGCATGTCGCCGCTTGCGAACGCTTCTACAGGGTTGCTAGGAACGATGTTAACAACAAGAGAGAAGATGTCTGGTGTTTCAGTTGTTGTAAGCGCAATTGTCTCAGAAACCGTACCCGCAAGGTTCGCACCTGCACCTGGTTGGAAAATAAGACCAATCGTTAGCGCTGCTGAAATCGCGATGATGGTGTTAATAATGTAAAGACCAAAGGTTTTACCACCAAGACGACCAAATGAACGAATATCTTTTAGCTCAACAATACCGCAAACAATAGATACGTAAACAAGAGGAACTACAAGCAATTTGATAAGTGATACGAACATACCACCAGCACCTTCGGCAGCGCCAAGTAGATACGTATCAAAAATAGCAATACCGCTGAATAGGTACTGAATAGCAGTACCAATAAGTAGACCGGCGAACAAGCCTACAAAAATTTTACTTGAGAGCGATTTATCCATCGTTCTTCTCCAGTTTGTTGTGTTTGAAATTTGTACTTTTATAGTTATATATGCGACCAAAATCGCTATATGGCAGTGGATTTTACATACAAAGATAACAATTAAAAGTATTTATTTACAAAAACATCACAAATGTGACATCAAAACATTTACTCAATCACAACAAGTTTCATAACACAAAACTCTAAATCGCTGATCTGAATGAAATAAAAAGAACGACATTCTTAATGCGGTTTTGATGCTTATTTACGTGGACTCTCAAGTTATAGGCACAAAAAAAGAGAGGCCTATACCTCTCTTTTTATTTTACGCAAACCAGTGATTTATTTTGTCGCTGCGACTAACTCAGTCAATGCACCAGTCAATCACTTGGCAACGTAATTCGTCATTACTTAGCAACCATAACCATCGCTGGGCGAACCACACGACCGTTTAGTTCGTAGCCTTTTTGCATCACAAACATAACCGTGTTCGATTCGTGATCTGGGCTTTCTTGGATAGACATCGCTTGGTGGAATTCAGGGTTGAACGCTTCACCTTCAGGGTTGATCTCTTTGAGACCAAACTTAGCAACTGTGTCTACGAACGTTTTGTGCGTTAGCTCAACACCTTCATACAGTGGCTTAACCACTTCGTTTTCAGCGTCTGCCGCTTGCATTGCACGCTCTAGGTTGTCGATTACAGGAAGCAGACCTTCAGCAAACTTGTTCAAAGCGAATTTACGCGCTTTATCAATTTCTTGTTCGCTACGGCGACGCATGTTTTCAACTTCAGCTTTCGCGCGAAGAACAGAATCTTGCTGCTCTTTCACTTTAGATTCGCTAGAAAGCAGTGCAGCTTCCAGTTGAGCGATTTTTGCTTCCTGCTCATCAGCAGCGTCTTCATTCAGTTCAGCTTCTTCAACTTTCTCAGCTTCAGCGATGATCTGATCTAGCTCTGCTTCAGTTACTTTGTTTTCTTCGTTGCTCATGATATCTCCAGAATTCGTTTTCAATGCAAGTGACAGGCGTGTTTGCGCCCCAAATTGATATAAAACACTCGCATAGACGTTCAACTTGCCTTTATTATGGGGATGAAGAATTTTGATTCAAGCCTAATTCGTTTGGAAACGTTATGAAAAAGCCATTTGAAGTCATCGCCATTATCGGTAAACCTCGAGATCAGCAAGCAATTCAGACTCATAGAGAGCTCTATCAGTGGTTAAGTGCTGAGGGTTATCAAGTGTTTGTTGATGACAGACTCGCCACTATTTTGGACGACATCCCAAAAGAACATTTTTCTAGCCTGATTGAATTAGGTAAACGCGCCGATCTCGCTATTGTGGTCGGTGGTGACGGAAATATGCTCGGTGCCGCTAGAATCTTGTCACGTTTCGACATTTCAGTGATTGGTGTTAACCGAGGCAATCTTGGTTTCCTAACCGATCTCAACCCTGAAAACTTCCAGAGTGCGCTTACTGATGTACTCAAAGGCGAGTTCATGGAAGAAGAGCGCTTCTTACTTGAAACGGAAATTCATCGTCACGGCCAGATAAAAAGCCACAATGCAGCCCTTAATGAGGCTGTACTGCACCCCGGCCAAGTTGCTCACATGATCGAGTTCGAAGTATATATCGATGACAGCTTCGCCTTCTCACAGCGCTCTGATGGCTTAATCGTCTCAACACCGACAGGTTCTACCGCCTACTCGCTTTCCGGCGGCGGCCCTATCCTGTCATCAAGCCTAAATGCTATCTCACTCGTGCCAATGTTCCCGCATACCCTTTCAAGCCGCCCATTAGTGGTGGATGGCAAGCGTCGTATTAAGCTTATCGTATCGCCTGATAACCGTGGAACTCAGGAGGTGAGCTGCGATGGTCAAATCTCACTGCCTGTTTCTCCTGGTGATGAGATCCACATTTACCAAAGCCCGAATGTACTTAAGTTGATCCATCCTAAAGACTACAACTACTACCATGTTCTACGTAACAAACTAGGTTGGTCGAGTAAGCTGTTCTAAAAGAATAAACGCTCCAGTGGTAACCGAAAATTTGAAAGGCTGACGACATTCGTCAGCCTTTTTATTGCCAGTAAAAGCCCGTCGGCTCTAGCTTCTCTGCAGTTCCTTATACCTCCACTCCCAAGAGGGAGGAACGACTGAGTTGGGAATCTATAGCGGTTTCAGTGATCTACGAACAACCTCAATTCTGATAACGGTCGCAAAAAATTTTCACCTGTCGACTTTACTGTATAAAGAAACAGTATATACTGAACTTATATACAGTATTGTTCAGTTATACAGGTAAATAAAAATGCTGGCTCATTTAAGTGTTAATAATTTCGCTATTGTTAAGTCTTTACAGCTAGAACTATCTAAAGGCATGACAACAATCACCGGGGAAACTGGTGCGGGTAAATCTATCGCTATCGATGCTTTAGGCTTATGTCTTGGGGGAAGATCCGATGCAGGAATGGTTCGACAAGGTGAAGAAAAAACCGAAGTCAGTGCCGCTTTTTTACTTGAGAACAATCTGCATGCAACCCGCTGGTTAGAAGACAACGAATTGCTTGATGGCAGTGAGTGCATCCTGCGCAGAACCATCTCAAAAGAAGGTCGTTCTCGTGCATTCATCAACGGTAGCCCTGTCCCTCTTTCGCAATTGAAATCACTTGGACAACTGTTGATCAACATCCATGGTCAACACGCGCATCACCAGTTGATGAAAAGCGATTATCAAATGGCCATGCTTGATCAATACGCAGGCCACTTGAACCTATTGAAATCGACACGTAATGCTTACCAAGCATGGCGACAAGCGGATAACCACTTAAAAGAGTTACGTGAGAATAGCCAGCAAAACCAAGCTCAAAAACAACTTCTTGAATACCAAATCAAAGAGTTAAATGAGCTGTCTATTGGGGAGGAAGAATATGAAGACCTCGAACAAGAGCATAAGCGCCTCTCCAATAGCGGAGAACTGGCCACAACCTGTCAGCAAGCTATCGAGCTTATTTATGAAGGCGAAGAAGTTAATGCGCTTGGTATTCTGCAATCGGCCAATAACTCCTTAATTCAGTTAGCTGAGCTAGATGAAAGATTGGCCGAGTTACCGAACTTGCTTTCTGAAGCCATTATTCAGATCGAAGAGACCAACAACGAATTAAGAACCTACCTAGACAGCATTGATGTCGATCCAGGTCGTATGGCTTACGTTGAAGAGCGTTTCTCTAAAGTGATGTCGATGTCTCGTAAACACCACGTGTTACCTGAAGAGCTGTATAAGCACCATCAAGACTTACTACAACAAGTTGAAGCGCTTGATTGCTCTGATGAAAAATTAGAAGAACTGGCAAACGAGGTGGAAAACCAATACCAATCGTTCGTTGCTAAATCAGAGAAGCTTCATAAATCTCGAACTCGTTACGCAAAAGAGCTCAACAAGCTGATCACGCAAAGCATGCACGAACTGAGCATGGAAAAAGCGCAGTTTGCCATTGAAGTGAACAACACCAACACACACCCTTCTCCATTGGGTATGGATAACGTGACCTTCATTGTTTCGACCAACCCAGGCCAACCGATGCAGCCGATTGCGAAAGTGGCCTCTGGTGGTGAGTTATCACGAATCTCATTAGCGATTCAGGTGATCACAGCGCAAAAAGTGGATACACCAAGCCTGATTTTCGATGAAGTCGATGTGGGTATCAGTGGACCAACCGCTGCGGTTGTCGGAAAAATGCTACGTAAGCTGGGCGAATCGACACAAGTTATGTGCGTGACTCACTTACCTCAAGTTGCCGGTTGCGGTCACCAACAACTTTTTGTAGCGAAGAACACGAAATCAGGTAAAACCGAGACTCAAATGCACACGCTTGATGAGCAACAACGCGTTTCAGAGCTTGCTCGACTGCTTGGTGGCAGCCAGATTACCGAATCGACGCTTGCCAATGCAAAAGAGTTATTAATCGCAGCATAGGTTACATATTCAGCAACTTTCTGATAATTTACCGAAAATTCTTGGCAATTTTGCAACTTAATTCAAAATTGCCAGTCATAACAAGCTCAAAGCGCAAGGAGCTTTTTACTTCTTGCTGGAGCTTGTTTATTATCAGGCAGTATTTTAGCGAAGAAAGATCTCAAACTATGCGAATTAAAAAGTGGTTAGTTGCAGTTCCACTTGCACTAACAATGTTGACCGGTTGCTCTCTATTAGAGAAGTTGGTTTATCGAATTGACATCAATCAGGGTAACTATGTTGAACAGGAAGCTGTCGATCAGCTCAAGTTTGGCATGACAAAAACACAAGTTCGTTACGTTATGGGCTCACCTATGCTTATCGAAAATGGCTACCCAGATACGTGGTACTACATTTACCACCACACAAAAGGCCATGAAGACTCGATTCAAAAAAATCTTGTTGTTAACTTTGATGCAACGGGCACCTTAGTGACGATCAATGGTGATTTTGAAGCCAGTGATGAATTCTTCGAAAGCCTTCGCTAGCTTTCAACTAACAAAGCTTTCCAGTCAAAAGCAAGAATCGCAAAAGCCTGCTCATATGAGCAGGCTTTTTAATATCTGCTAACAAATGAGACTGTAGACTGTATTGTCTAACAAACAGATGAAAAAAAGCTCGCTAATGCGAGCTTCTTTATCATTCAAATTTGTTTGGTATTACGATTTAGCCGCCGCTTTCGCTTGTTCAGCACGCTTACGGCGAATTTCTTTTGGATCGGCTAACAGTGCTCGATAAATTTCGATACGATCTTTATCTCGAACGGTTGCATCTAACTTAACGTTGCGGCTGTATACGCCAACTTTATTTTTCGCCAAGTCGATTTCTGGATACAACTCTAAAACACCAGACTGCGCAATAATCTCTTCAACGGTCGCGTTCTTATTTACCACTAAGGTAAATACACGCTGCTCATGTGGAAGCGCAAACACAACTTCTACGTGGATCATATCTGATTCAATAGTCATGGCTTAGTAAACCTGTTTCGCTCGTTGAGTAAAAGCACTGACCATATTGCTTGTCAGTTCATTGAAAATCTTGCCAAATGCCATTTCAATCATTCGACTAGAAAATTCAAACTCTAGCTTAAGTTCAACCTTACAAGCTTGCTCGTCGAGCGGAGTAAAGTACCAACCACCCTGCAGCTTTTTGAACGGGCCGTCCACCAGCTCCATCAAAATCTCAGCACCATCCGCTAAACGGTTCGATGTGGTAAATGTTTTGCTGATACCAGCTTTAGAGACATCAACCGAAGCCACCATAGTTGAATCTGAAGATTCGATCACACGCGAACCAGAACACCCTGGCAAAAACTCATGGTAACGAGCAACATCATTGACCAAGCTGAACATCTGGTCGGCACTAAACGACACTAATGCTGAACGAGTAACCTTTGGCATATAGACTCCTGTTAAAGACAGCGTTACATTAACACAAACTGCAATTTTAATTGTATTGGGCCAGAGCGCAAATAAAAAGGATTCCCCATCTAGGGCGCATTCCGTATAATGAGGCCATTATGGCAAAGAATAAATCAAAATCAAAAGCCGGTAGTAATACCATTGCGCTTAATAAGAAAGCTCGCCACGAATATTTCATCGATGATGAGATAGAAGCGGGGCTTGAGCTACAAGGCTGGGAAGTAAAATCCCTACGTGAAGGCAAAACCAATATCGCAGAAAGCTACGTATACATCCGAGATGGCGAAGCATTCATCAGTGGTATGACGATTACTCCGCTAACTCAAGCGAGTACTCATATCGTGGCGAACCCAACACGTATCCGTAAACTATTAATGTCGAGAAAAGAACTCGACAACCTTATCGGTCGTATTAACCGTGAAGGCATGACGCTTGTCGCAACCGCACTCTACTGGTCTCGCTCTTGGGCGAAGATTAAAGTTGGCGTAGCGAAAGGTAAAAAGCTGCACGATAAACGTACTGATATGAAAGAAAAAGATTGGGCGAGAGATAAAGCACGAATTATGAAGAGTAATTTGCGTTAATTTTAAGCACTTAAACGCACAGTGCTAGACAGGGTAAGCTTTTCTGGTACTATGCAAATAACACTTGGGGCTGATTTAGGATTCGACAGGAATTTTGAAGTCTGAGGTGCATGCCGTGGGGCGGTTGGCCACGTTAAAAGCCGCAAAAAAATAGTCGCAAACGACGAAAACTACGCACTAGCAGCTTAATAACCTGCTCAGAGCTCTCTTACCCTAGCTTCCGCTCGTAAGACGGGGACCAATAAGAGATCAAACCCAAACTAGCTAGCGTGGCTTCTCCCACCTGAGAGGAAAAGCGCGAATTATAATTCAGGTTAGCCTTTAACTAGCGTGTCGGTTCGCAGGTTGCTGGTGAAATTAAAGATCGACTAAGCATGTAGTACCAATGATGAATGATTTTTGGACGCGGGTTCAACTCCCGCCAGCTCCACCAATTATTGATTTATTGTTATAATACAATGAATTACATCTAAAAAGGTTAAGTTTTAATCAGTTTGTACTAGCTTATGGTACTAAAATGAAATACTTAACTCTATCTAAAACAGGCACTTGGTATTTTCGATACCAAGTGCCTTTTTTATATCGGTCACTTTTTGACAATCGCACTGAAATAAAACGTTCACTTAGAACATCAGACAAAAAAGAAGCCACATTACTGTCGCTTAAACTCGAAATGGATATTCGGCAAAGGATTATGAATAGAAGTACCAAACCATTTAACGATAGGGTAGCAAATCAGCTAATCGAAGCTAATGCTAGAGTTGTTAAAATGAAGATTAACAACGCCTTAGAGCCAATGTCATTACATGCAAGAGAGCGTTTAGCATCTCTAATGAATGATATCAAAGCCCTTAAACTGCAAAACAGCTATTCCTCGAAAGAACTGAATACCTTAGTAAGTCTGTCTGAAGATATATTTGATACGTCACGTACTATAGAGCAACAAGTCGCTGCGGAATTGAACCGGATAGAGTATGACTTTTCTAAATCAAGCTTACTTATCCTTCAAACAAAACAAGCGTTAACCAATATATTCTTGATAGCTCAGCAAGCTAGAATATCGATTCTTAAAATGAACATCGATGATTGTCATGATCGAATTTCACAACTAGATAAGATACTTGATGAAGAAAACAACCAAAAAGAAAGGCTAAAGCCTTCCAGTCAGATAACTATAGAACCGACAAAATCACAAAACACTTCACCCTCACCAAAAACTACATTCAAACAACTCCTAGAGCAGTACATTACTGAGCGAAAACTCATAGTTACCCCGTCAACTCTAGAAGCAACAAATAAAAAAGGTTCATCGCGG